>NZ_JAUQTX010000348.1:0-5333 GCF_059803775.1 Azospirillum sp. UFLA03-27
GCGTATAATCGTCGGCAGCGTCAGATGTGTATAAGAGACAGGCCCTTGACCGCCTTCTCCTCGCCCGGCGGGTCGCCGCCGGACAGGCGCCAGAAGGCCAGCTCCGCGACCCGGTTCCTGGCCACCCCGGCGAAACCGCCGGCCTCGGCCATGGCGGCCTCCAGCGGCAACTGCGGGGCGAAGCCCAGCTCGATCTCGCGGGTCGAGGGCGGGGTGCCGGTCTTGTAGTCGATCAGGACCAGCCCCTCGCCGCCCGAATCGATGCGGTCGGCCTTGGCGGTCAGCAGGAAGGGACCAGCGGGGCCGGTCAGCGCCAGCTCGCCAGACACCTCGGTGGCGAGCGGCTTCAGGGTGCGGCGGCGGTCGCGCTCCAGCCCGACGAACCACTCGGCGATGCGCTCGAAGCGCGGCCACCAGAAGGCCCAGACGTCGGGATGGCTGTGCAGCAGCGGGCCGAAGGACTCGCGCCCCATCGCCAGCAGCCGGTGCAGCGCGTCGTCGGGCAGGTGGCCAGGATAGGCCTTCACGAAGGCGTCCAGCGCCGCATGGATGAACTGGCCGCGGTCGGCGGCGCCGGGGTCGGCGGCGATGGGGTCGAGCTTGCGGAGATTCAGCACATGCTCGGCGTAGATGGCGTAGGGGTCGCGCATCCACTTCTCGATCTTGGTGACCGACAGCTTGCGCGGGCGGGCGGACACCGGCGGGCGCGGCTCCGGCGGGGCGACGGGGCGCACGGCGTCCGGCTCGTCCAGACCGCGCGCCCAGGCCAGCCAGGGCTCCCCGGCCAGCTCGATCCGCCCGTCCAGCCCCAGCGCGCGCAGCACCGTCTCCAGCCGCAGCAGCCAGCGCGACGGGACGGTCGGCGTGCCGTCCACCCGCTCCGCGCGGGTCAGCACGACCTCCTCCGCGCCGCAGGCATGGGTGAAGTCGTGGGCGGACAGGCCGACCATGCGTTCCGGGCTGGGCAGGCCGAAATCCCGGCGCATCGGGCGCGACATCCAGGGATCAGCACCGGGGTCGGGCGGCCAGGTCCCCTCGTTCAGCCCGCCGAGGACCAGCAGGTCGAAATGCTGAAGGCGCGCTTCCATGGGGCCGAGGATGTAGAGGCGCGGGTGCAGGCCGAAGCGCGGGCGCACCGGGCGCATCGCCATCAGCGCGTCGAGCAGCGCCGGATAGTCCTTGCCGGGAACGGCAGGGAAGCCGTCCGCCGCCTCCAGCAGCTCATGGACGAAGGTCGCGGCCTCCTCGCCGTCGTCCTGCCGCCACAGGAACTCCGACCCCGGCGCGTCGGTGCGCGAGGCCAGAGCCTCGGCGAAGGCGACGTGTGCGCGGACGAGGTCGCTGAGCGGGGCCTCGCCGAACAGCGTCTCCATGAAGGGGGCGGCGAGCGTTTCCAGATTTTCCAGCCAGCCGAGCAGGGCGGCCTGCTGGTCCGGGTGGTCGAAGCGGGCGGCGGCCTTCAGGGCGGCGATCAGCCCGGCGAAGCCCTCCGCCGGGCGGGGGCCGCGCAGGACGGTGCGCTCCAGCGCGCGGGCGGAGCGGCGGAACTCCGCCGGGTCGTGTCCGCCGGCGGCCAGCGGGTGCTTGGCGAGCGCCAGCAGGGCCAGCGGGTGGGCGCGGCTGGCGGCCAGCTCGGCGGTCAGCCGCAGATAGGTGCCGACGGCGGTGTGGACGAGCGGCTGGCCCGCCGAGTCGTTAACCGCGATGCCCCAGCGGGTCAACGCCATGGCGACCCGGCGCGCGAGGTTGCGGTCGGGCGAGACCAGCGCCGCCGTCTTGCCCGGAGTCTCCAGCGCGTGACGGAGCAGGAGCGCGATGACCGACGCCTCCTCCTCCGCGGTCGGGGCGTCGATGCGGGTCAGCCCCTCCAGGGCCTCGGCGTCCAGCCCGTCCAGCTCCCGCCAGCTTTCCGTGGTGGCGGCGGGGCGCATGGCCTCGGCGAGCAGGCGGGCGCGGGCGGCCCGCGGCTCCTCCGCGTCGTTCCAGCGGCGCACGGCGGCGCGGCCGACCGACAGCCGGTCGAGCAGATGGGCGAGGCCGTGTTGCGGGTGCGCCTCATCGGCGCGGATGGCGTCCCAGCTCGCCTCGTCGGCCTCCAGGTCGAGGCCGGGCAGCACGACGGCGCCCTGCGGCAGGGCGGCGACCACCGCCAGCAGGTCGGCCGACGCCGGGATGGAGCCGGTGGAGCCGGCGGCGATGACCAGCCCCTGCGGCGGCTCCGCCCGCCAGAGCGCGGCCTGGGTCTGAAGCACGAGGTTGCGGCGCTGCGCCGGGTCGGTCAGCGCGCTGGCGCCGAGGATGGCCGGCCAGTGCTCCGTGACGATCTTTAGGAACTCCAGCGTCACCTGCCAGTGCTGGGCGTAGTCCTCCGGCACCAGCGAGGCCAGCCGGTCGAAGGCGACATCCTCCGTCCACACCGCGTCGATCAGCCGGCCCAGGTCGGCGCCCAGCCGCACCGCCTGCGCGGTGGTGGCCGACACGCCGGTGGCCTGGAGGATCAGCCGGGCCAGCATCATCTGGCGCTTCAGCCCGCTGATCGGGTCGGGCAACTCCAGCGGCACGCCGGGCAGTTCCTCCGCCGAGGTCAGGCTGAGGGAGGCGGCGTCCAGCTCGCCCAGCGGGCTCATCCGCGGCAGCAGCATCGGCTGCCCGCCGGAGCGGCGCAGGAAGGCCTCGCGCAGCGAGCGGCAGGAGCGGCGCGTCGGCAGCAGGACGGTCACCCCGGCGAGCGCCAGCGGGTCGTTCCCCACGCGGTCCAGGATTCCCGCGGCGAGCTGGTCCACGAAGGACACGCCGGTGGGAATCGAATAGACCTTGGGCTCCGCCCTGCCGCTCATGCCTGCCCCGGAAGCTGTATCGTCAGACGCGCGAGGATACTAGATGTGGGGCAATGAGACCACAAAGCGTCAAGGAATACAAAAATTCTCACAAAGGGACGGCCGGGCGGCCGGTCAGGTGGTGACCACCGACACGTCGCTCATCGACAGCATCTCCTCCGTCTCGGCCAGCGCGTCCGGGGTGCCGATGTGGAACCACAACCCGTCATGGGCGAGGCCGAAGAGGCGACCGGCCTCCTGCGCGCGGTCCCAGATGCGGTTGGTGGAGAAGGCACCGTCGGGGGTGTCCTGCCCGAACAGTTCCGGCTTCACGATCTGGACGCCGGCGTAGACGAAGGGGGCGATCTCCATCTCGCCGCGCCGGGTCAGACGGCCCAGCGGGTCCATGTGGAAATCGCCGCGCCCCTCGTATCCCACCGCCTTGGTGGTCGCCATCAGCAGCAGAAGCGCGTCCATCTCGTCCGGGTTCCAGTGGCGGGCCAGCCGCGCCAGCGTGGGGGACGGCCCGTCGAGCCACAGGATGTCGGCGTTGACCACGTAGACCGGGTCGGTACCGAGCAGCGGCAGGGCCTTCTTCACGCCGCCGCCGGTCTCCAGCAGCGTGTCCTCCGGCGACAGGGTGATGGCCGGGCTGGTCCGTCCCGCCAGATGTGCGGCGATCATTTCGCCCTTGTAATGGCTGTTGACCACGGCGGCGGTCACGCCGGCCTCCTCCAGCCGGTCGAGCGCGTGGTCGAGCATCGGCTTGCCCATCACCGGGATCAGGGGCTTCGGGCGCTCCAGGGTCAGCGGGCGCATCCGCAGGCCCAGCCCGGCAGCCATCACCATGGCCTTGGCGGGGGCGGTTATCACAGGCGGCGTCTTGGTACGGGTCTTCTTCGAGACAGGCGACATAATCAATCCGGCTCCGGAACGACAAGCTCCGCGCGGGTACCCGGCGGCAGATGACGGGCAAACCAGTCGGCGACCGGGGCCAGTTCGGGCTTGGCGAGCTGGCCTTCCAGAAGCCGCCAGACGCGCGGCAGGTGAAGGAGATAGCCGCGTCGGCGCTGCAACGCCAGACGCACGAAGATGGCGAGGATGCGGGTGTGCCGGATCGCCCCCAGCACCGTGTAGGAGCGGCGGAAGGCCTCCCAGTCCCGATCCGGGAAGGCAGTGCGGTAGCGTTCCAGCAGCACGCCCTCCAGCCCGGCGGGCAGGTCGCGGCGGGCGTCCTCCAGCAGCGACACCAGATCGTAGGCGACGGGGCCGAGCCCGGCGCTCTGGTAATCGATCAGCCCCGCCGCCCGCAGGCCGGGCCGCGGCAGCCGCATCACGTTGTCCACATGGTAATCGCGCAGCAGCAGCGACTGCGGCCCGGCGCAGGCCCCCGGCACCACCGCGTTCCACGCCGCGTCGAAGTCGGACCGGGCCTCGTCCGACAGCGGTTTTCCCGTCGCCGCGGGCATGTAGACCTCGGCGAACAGCGCCACCTGCTGCGTGAACAGGCCCGCGTCGTAGAGCGGCAGGTTCAGGCAGGCCGCCTCCTCCACCGGGAAGCGGCGGTGCAACTCGATCAGAACGTCGGTCGCCAGCTCGTAGAGCGGGCGCGGCTCCTCCCCGGCGTTCAGCAGGCGGGTCAGGGTGCCGTCGCCGAAATCCTCCTGGATGGCGAGCCCCGCCTCCACCTCCGCCGCCAGAATGGCGGGGACCGAGAAGCCCAGCCGGTCCAGGGTGGCGCCGATGGCGATGAAGGGCGCCAGATCCTCCGCCGGGGCGGGGGTGTCGACCAGGATCAGCGTCCCGCCGTCCGGAGTCGTCAGGCGCTCGTAGCGGCGTGCCGAGGCGTCGCCGGCCAGCGGCTCGCGTTTGGCCCCCTCCAGCCCGTGGCGGGCGAGGAAGGCGGCGATCTGCGACGCGCGGTCGGTCACGGCCGCTCCAGTCCGGTGAGGTCGATTGTGGTGAGGCGCGATTCCCAGGCGCCGTGGCCGGTCAGGGTGGCGCGGCGCTCGGTCGGCCCGGCGAAGCTCATCACGATGTCGAGGCGGTCGGCGGGCAGCAGCGGCCCCAGCCGGTCCGGCCATTCCACCAGCAGGACGGCCTCGGCGCGGGCCTCGTCCCAGCCCAGTTCCGTCACCTCGTCGGGGCCGGACAGGCGGTAGAGGTCGAAATGCCAGACCGGGCCGATGTCGGTGTCGTAGGTCTGCACCAGCGTGAAGGTGGGGGACGGCACCTCCGCGTCCTCCTCCGTCACGGCGCGGATCAGGGCGCGGCACAGGGCGGACTTGCCGGCGCCCAGGTCGCCGCGCAGGGCCACGAGGTCGCCGGGCGCCAGCGCCGCGGCCAAACGGCGGGCCAGGGCTGCGGTCGCGTCCTCGCTCGGCAGCGCGACGGCGCGCGCGGTGGGGGGGGATTCGGTCTGGTTCATCGTGTCAAACAGGGTCGGATCAGCGGCGGGAGGCGGCCTTGCGCGGCACCGGGCCTGTCTCTTATACACATCTCCGAGCCCACGAGACT
>NZ_JAUQTX010000349.1:0-5269 GCF_059803775.1 Azospirillum sp. UFLA03-27
GGAGGGAAGGGGCCCGCGGCGAAGCCGTGGGAAGGGTGGGGGCAAGACTCCGCCCCAAAACGAAAAGGCCGGGCGTCAGCCCGGCCTTCCGTTCTTCGACCTCTCAGCCGCGTCCGATCACTCGGCGGCGGCCATGTAGCCGGGCAGCCAGGCCTCGTTGGCCTTCTTCAGGCGTGCGATGGTGATCGCCTCGCCGCCACGGCCGGTCAGGGCCGTGCCGTTGGTCTTGCCGAGCACGCTCACCGGCACGCCGGCGGCCTTGGCCTTCTCCTGCACCGCGGCGGCCTTGTCGGCGCGGACGGCCAGCACGTAGCGGCCCTGATCCTCGCCGAACAGGGTGCCGGCGTCCGCACCGTCGAGGCCCGACAGGTTGGCGCCGATGCCGCCGGCCATGGCCATCTCGGCCACGGTGACCAGCAGGCCGCCGTCCTGGATGTCGTGGCTCGACAACACCAGTCCCTCGGCGATCAGGCCGCGGACGAACTCGCCGTTGCGGCGCTCCACCGCCAGATCGACCGGCGGCGGCGGACCGTCCTCACGGCCCAGGATCTCCCGCAGGTAGAGCGACTGGCCGAGATGGCCGGTGCCCTCGCCGACGAGCAGGATGGTGTCGCCCTCGTTCTTGAAGGCGATGCCGACGGCGATCATGGCGTCGGGCAGCAGGCCGACGGCGCCGATGGCCGGGGTCGGCAGGATCGCCTCGCCGTTGGTCTCGTTGTAGAGCGACACGTTGCCCGACACGACCGGGAAGTCCAGTGCGCGGCAGGCGTCGGCCATGCCCTGGATGGCGCCGACGAACTGGCCCATGATCCGCGGCTTCTCGGGGTTGCCGAAGTTCATGTTGTCGGTGACGGCCAGCGGCAGGGCGCCGACGGCGGACAGGTTGCGGTAGGCCTCGGCCACCGCCTGGGCGCCGCCGCGCACCGGGTCGGCGAGGCAGTAGCGCGGGGTGCAGTCGGTGGTGACGGCGATGCCCTTGCTCTGGCCGGGCAACCGCACCACGCCCGCGTCGGCCTGACCGGACATGAAGCGGGTGTCGCCGTTCACGAGGCTGTCATACTGCTCCCAGATCCAGCGCTTGGACGCCTGATCGGGGCAGGACATGATCTTTTCCAGGATGTCGCCCAGCGTTTTGTCGGCCGGCAGGGCGCGCACGGCGTCCTCCAGCTCCGCGGCGGCCGGGGTCGGCTCCCACGGACGGTCGTAGAGCGGCGAGGCGTTGGAGACCGGCGCGATCGGCATGTCGCACCAGGTCTGGCCATGCATCTTGATGACCAGCTTGCCGGTGTCGGTCAGCGTGCCGATCACGGCGAAGTCCAGCTCCCACTTGTCGAAGATCGCCTTGGCGACCTCCTCGCGGCCGGGCTTCAGGATGATCAGCATGCGCTCCTGGCTTTCGGAGAGCATGATCTCGTAGGGGGTCATCCCCTCCTCGCGCATCGGCACGTCGTCGAGCACCAGCTCGATGCCGAGCCCGCCCTTGCCGGCCATCTCGACCGAGGAGGAGGTGAGACCGGCCGCACCCATGTCCTGGATGGCGACGATGGCGTCCGTCTCCATCAGCTCCAGGCAGGCCTCGATCAGCAGCTTCTCGGTGAAGGGGTCGCCGACCTGCACGGTCGGGCGCTTCTCCTCCGAATCCTCGCTGAACTCGGCCGACGCCATGGTGGCGCCGTGGATGCCGTCGCGGCCCGTCTTGGAGCCGACATAGACCACCGGGTTGCCGACGCCCGCGGCGGCGGAATAGAAGATCCGGTCGGCCTTGGCCACGCCCACGGTCATCGCGTTGACCAGGATGTTGCCGTTGTAGGCCGGGTGGAAGTTGGTCTCGCCGCCGACCGTCGGCACGCCGACGCAGTTGCCGTAATGGGCGATGCCGGCCACCACGCCCGACACCAGATGGCGGGTCTTGGGATGCTCGGGCGCGCCGAAGCGCAGCGCGTTCATGTTCGCGATGGGCCGGGCGCCCATGGTGAACACGTCGCGCAGGATGCCGCCAACGCCCGTCGCCGCGCCCTGGAAGGGCTCGATGTAGGACGGGTGGTTGTGGCTCTCCATCTTGAAGATGATGGCGTCGCCGTCGCCGGCATCGACCACGCCGGCGTTCTCGCCGGGGCCGCAGATGACCTGCGGGCCGGTGGTCGGCAGCGTCATCAGCCACTTCTTCGACGACTTGTAGGAGCAATGCTCCGACCACATCACCGAGATGATGCCCAGCTCCGTGTAGGTCGGCTGGCGCCCCAGGATCTCCAGGGCGTTGTTGTATTCCCCTTCGGACAGGCCGAACTCGCGGGCCATCTCCAGGGAGACTGCGGGCTGCTGCGCGGTGGTCACGACAGGGCCTCCACCAGACCATCGAACATGGGCTTGCCGTCGGTGTTGCCATGGAAGGCGGACACCGCGTCCTCGGGGTGCGGCATCAGGCCGAGCACGGTGCGCTTGGCGTTGAAAATGCCGGCGATGTTGTCCAGCGAACCGTTCGGGTTCCAGTCGTTCCGGTTCCAGCGCGGAACGGCATCGCCCTCGTCGCTGACGTAGCGGAAGGCCACCTGGCCCTCGCCGTCCAGCCGCTTCACCGTCTCGGCGTCGGTCCAGTAGTTGCCGTCGCCGTGCGCCACCGGGTAGCGGACGATCTGGCCCTTGCGGTACCTGGCCGTGAAGGGGCTGTCCGTGTTCTCCACCCGCAGATGCACCGTGCGGCAGATGAACTTCAGCTTGGCGTTGCGCATCAGCGCGCCGGGCAGCAGCCCCGCCTCGGTGATGATCTGGAAGCCGTTGCAGATGCCGAGCACCCGCACGCCCTGATCGGCCCGCGCCTTGACCTCGCGCATGATCGGCGAGTGCGCCGCCATGGCGCCGGAGCGCAGATAGTCGCCATAGGAGAAGCCGCCCGGCACGAGGATGAGATCGACCTTGGGCAGTTCGGTGTCGCGGTGCCAGACCAGATGCGGCTTGGTTCCGCTGGCGGCCTCCAGCGCGGCGACGGCGTCGCGTTCGCGGTTGGAGCCGGGGAAAACGATGACGGCGGCCTTCATGGGGCTTGGAAAATCCGGCGTCGTGGGGGGAACGGTTCGAGGCCGGACACTAAAGGCCCCGCCCCGCCAAAGCAAGGGCAAGGACCCCACCATTCTCCCTTATCGGCCCTGCGCACTTATCGGCCCTGTGTTGACGCGCCGGCGGCCTGTTCGCGCAGCCAATCGGGGAAGGCCGGCGCCTCGGTGTGGCCGCGCTGGCGGCTTTCCAGCAGGTAATAGTGGCCGGACACCACCCCCTCGGCTCCCAGCGGCGCGGTCAGCCGCCCGGTCTCCAGCGGGCGTTCCACGAACAGCCGCGGCACGATGGCGACGCCCAGCCCGTCCTCCGCCGCCTGGATGGCGAAGTAGGTGTGGTCGACCTCCATCCGGTTGCGGAAGGCGTCCAGCTCCAGCCCGTGCGCCGTGCTCCAGGCCGGCAGCAGGTCGGCGCGAGCGCGGATGGTGATGACCGTCCGGCGGGTCAGGTCGGCGGGGCTGCGCAGCGTCTCCAGCCCCGGCAAGGACGGGCTGCACACCGGCACGCAATGCTCGCGCATCAGGGGCAGCGGCTTCAGCCCCGCGAAATGGGCGGGGTCGCGGCGGATGGCGTAGTCGAAGGGACGGCCGATGTCGATCGGGCCGGGGGCGGTGGACAGCGACACCGCCAGCTCCGGGAAGCGCTGCTGGAACAGGGGCAGGCGCGGCAGCAGCCAGTGCATGGCGAAGGTGGGGATGCAGTCCACCCGCAGCGTCCGCCGGCCGTCGCCGTCGAGCAGCGTGTCGGTCGCCTGCTGGATCTCGGTGAACAGGTCGGCGATGCGGGTGAAGTAGCGCGCCCCGGCCTCGGTCAGCCGGACCTGCCGCTGGCTGCGGTCGAACAGCGGGACGCCGAGGAAGAGTTCCAGGCTGCGGATCTGGCGGCTGACCGCGCCGGGGGTGACGTTCAGCTCCTCCGCGGCGAGGCGGAAGCTGGAATGGCGGGCGGCGGCGACGAAGGCGCGCAGGGCGTTCAGCGGCGGGAAGCGGGACGGCATCCGTTGAGTTTTTCTCACCGGTCGGCGGAAGACAAGTCGTTTGTCGGTGTCCGACCGGCTGGCTAGGGTGCCTGCCGCTTTCCGTCGTCTCCTGGTCCCTCATGTCGCACATCACCCGCCGGCTGGTCTGGTTCCTTGGCGTCTCGCAGCTGCTGTGCTGGGGGATTTCCTATTACCTGATCGCCATCTTCGGGAACCCCATGGCCGCCGACCTGGGGCTGAGCCTGCCGGTGGCCTTCGGCGGCTTCACGGCGGCGCTGCTGGTCATGGGGGTGGTGTCGGGCAGCGTCGGGCGGGCCATCGACCGCTGGGGCGGCCGCCCGGTGATGGTCATCGGCTCGCTGCTGACGGCGGCGGGGTGCCTGGGGCTGGCCTCCTCCACCGGGCTGGTGAGCTACTACGCGTCCTGGCTGGTGCTGGGGCTGGCGATGCGGGCGAGCCTCTACGAGGCGGCCTTCGCCGCCCTGGCCCGCCTGGGTGGCCCGCTGGCGCGGGTGCCGATCTCGCAGATCACCCTCCTGGGCGGGCTGGCGTCGACGGTGCTGTGGCCGGTGGGGCAGGCGATGGCCGACGCCTGGGGCTGGCGCGGCGCGCTGGTCGCCTACGCCGTCATCGCGCTTCTGACGATCCCGCTGCACGCCGCCATCCCGTCCGACCGCTATGTGCGCCCGCCGGTGCCGGCCGGGACGGAGCCTGCCGGACCCGCCGATCCGCGGCGGCGGGCCTGGGTGGCGCCGCTGTTCTATATGGTGATGACCACGGCGGTCGGCGTGCTGACCTCGGCGATGTCGGCGCACATGATCGGCATCCTGGTCGGGCTGGGGGCGGCGCCCGCGGTGGCGGTGTGGATCTCCACAGTGCGCGGCGTCGGCCAGTCCTCGGCCCGGCTGTGCGAGGTGCTGTCGGGGTCCCGCCTGCACCCCACCGCCCTGGCGCTGCTCGCCTGCGGGCTGCTGCTGCCCGGCTTCCTGATCGGGCTGTGGAGCGGCGCGGTGCTGGCCGCCGGTGTTGCCTTCTCCCTGCTGTTCGGGGCGGGGGCCGGGCTGGCGACCATCGTGCGCGGCACGCTGCCGCTGGTGCTGTTCGATCCGCAAAGCTACGGCCGGACGGTCGGGCGGCTGCTGGTGCCGAGCTTCTACGCCGCCGCCCTGGCGCCGATGGGCTACGCGGTCATCATCGAGCGGGCGGGGGAGACGGCGGCGCTTCTGCTCTCCGCCGTCC
>NZ_JAUQTX010000034.1:0-37002 GCF_059803775.1 Azospirillum sp. UFLA03-27
TAGTCTCGTGGGCTCGGAGATGTGTATAAGAGACAGGTCCAGGGCGATTGTGTGCGCTAACCACCCTTAACGCACGCAATCCGCCGCGCCGGCCGGAGCCGGGGCGCGGCGCCCCCGGGGCGGCGATGTGGCCCGACACGGCGGATACGGAAAAGAAAGGGTCGCTCGCTAGCATTCTACCCCGGAAGCGCGAACCATTCTGGGGCGCCGCGGCTTGTTTCCGCGATCGATGGACCAGCGCAAGCCTCGGCAGGGCGGCTTTCCCCGTCGCTCGGCACCCGCGGGCGCTGGGCTCGGGCGAGGGCTGTCCCGAAGGCGAGATCAGTGCCGCCAAGCGCACCGAGGCCGGGCGCAAGATGATGATCGGCGTGGTCGGCGAATCGCAGCGACCCATCGGCGCCGTCCTTGCGTGGCGCGACACCCTTCTGGAACGAAGGCTGCAGACCGTTTGGCCCGGCGCCGTTGCTCGATCGGGACGCCCTGGCCGGTTGGGCCGTGATTGTTTCCGATGGCGTCTGTGTAGACGGTACAACCCTGTGGCGCTTTGATTCCCGATTAAGCTAATACAAAGTGAAGGGCAGTGGCCTAGGCTCCGATCGGGAGAGCGCAATGCCGAGAGAAGCGTCCATAGAAGAGAAGTATGAGCGGGCGATCCGCAATGCGGCCCCGCTTAACCCCGTCTTTCCACACCAGGCGAAAGAACAGATGGCCGCGCTGATCGAGGAGATCGGCCGCTCCAACGCGAACATCGAGCAGTTCCTAAGTCACCAGACGACGGCGGCGCATCGCGGCGGCTTCGTCGCGGAGGAATACCACGCGACGACCTTCAACATGGATAGCATCCTGAAGGGAAAGGCGCTCCGCGCCGAAACCGGCATGGACAACCATCTGATCGGGAACAACGATCGGGTTTCCGACATCGTCATCGCGCGCGACGGCCAGATCGAAGTCCGGGTGCAGTCCAAATACATGGGGGATGCCGCCACCACGGCGAACAAGCACGCCGCCCTCGACACCGCCACCTTGAAACCGAAGTACGAGGGAGCCGATGTCGCGTTGTCGCCGGCCGATCAGGTGGAGGCGGTCGCGAAGCATGCACGTGAACAGGCGGCCAAGCACGAGGGCAAGGCCGCAGCGGCCAGCCCGGCCGACGCCGACCAACTCGTAACCCGCGGGCATCAGGCGAAGGCGGAAGCCTACCGCCAGACCGCGGACAAGACGTCGGGCCGGCTGGAACACGACGGGGTTTCGTCCAAGGACCTGACGAAAGCCGAAGCGAACGCGCTTGGCGACAACGACACGTCCAAGCTCGACGCGATCCGCTCCGCGTACAAGACCGACTCGACCATCCAGCAGATGGGCCGCGCTGCGGCGGGGGCGGCGGCTATGGCGGCGGTGGTCGCCGGCACGCTCAACACCGTCCGCTACCTGGACCAAGTCCGCAAGGGCAAGCTTTCGCCGCAGGAGGCCACCATCAAGATCGTCGCGGAGACGGGGGCCGCCGCGGCCGACAGCGCGATCAAGGCGGGCTTGGTTACCGGAACGCACAGCATCATCACCCGCCTGAGCGGTCAGGCCGTCGTTACAACGCTCGCCCGACAGAGCCTGGGGACCATGCTGCGCACCAACGCCATATCGGCCGGCGTCGTTTGCGCGGTCGACGCGGCCAAGGACCTTGTCCTTCTCGCGAAGGGTGACATCACCGCGGCCGAGTTCGAGGAACGACAGGGCAAGGGGCTGCTCACCACGTCGGCCGGCGGAATGGGAAGCACGCTGGGGATGGCAGCGATGCCGGCGCTTGGCACGTCCGTCGCGTTGGCACCGATCTTTGGCGCTCTCGCCGGGGCACTCGTCGCCAGCGCAGCGATGAGCTTCGCCATTGAGGTCGGGATCGAGACTCCCTACCGGGAGTTGGTTAGCAACACCAGGGATTTGCGCGATTCGGCGCTGCTTCTGGAAGACGTCTCGCAGGGAATTTTCCACGGACAGGTCCATTTCACCGCGTTCCTGACCATGGATGCAGAACTCGACATCGCGGTCCGGTCGTCCTTGGACGACGGAGCCGCCAAGGGCGCTGCGATGGCCGCAGCCATCGACCGCATCTGAGGAAGACGACATGTTCGACTTTGCAGCCACCGAACTGCAGCGCATCGACGAGGTTCTGGAGCCCAAGCTGGCTTGGGCGCAGGAACGGCAGACCCACTGCGAGCAAATGGCGCTCGACGCCTCCCGGCTGCTGGCTTGCGTGGAGGATCGGCTGAGCGACTACGCCTCCCAAGGATTCTTCCGCCGCTGTTGGTCCACGCTGTGCGGCAAGAGCGGAGAGGTGGAGCGGGCCAACGCGCATGACCTCATCGAGATGCAGAAGCACGCCTGGCGCTACATCAATCTGCTGCAGGAGCGCGACCTGCTGATGGCCCATTCGGTCATCACGGTGAAGAACAATCTGCTAGCACTGTCCGTCCAGCAAAACGAGACGCGTAGCGAGATCACCCGACTTGCCGAACGGGTCTACGACCGCTTTGTCGCGTTGGAGAGCCGGGTGGACCAGATCGAGGTCGCCAGCAACATTCACCGCTGGCTGCTGACCATCGAAACCCGGGAGTACGACGAAAAATACGCCCCCTGCTTGCGGCTGCTTCGGGTTGTCGGTGATTTCCACACGCTTAAAGGTGACTCCTGGAACGCCGACGAGCTGAAGTACCTTCAGAAGGCGCTTCGCGACGTCGGACTGAACCCCAAACAGGCGTGGACGCTGAACGATCTCGTCAATGGACTGATCGACGAAATTGAGGGACATGGCTTCGATACCTTCGCCGCGCTGACCGAGATCGACCGCGAGCAGCGCATCGACAACGGCTTCGTGCTCGATGCCATTGCGGCTCCGGCCTTTGGCGCGCTCTACCAAGTGAAGAACAACTACACCGTCAGCTCGCGCGTCATCCGGGCACTGCAAAAACGGCTGGAGGTTAGCCATGCCGACGCCATGAAGATGATCCTGCACGATTTCGTGACGGAGCACGGAGTCAACACTTCGTCGTCGGTCCCCCTACAGCACCTCGCGGTGGAACTGCTGGGCTGTTGGAGCCTGGCGCGACGGCTGAGCCTGGCCGGGGAAGCTGCCGGCAACGCCAGCCCCAAGGCGCAGGTGACAGCGGAGCACGGCGCGCCCGCGGCTGATGGCGAGGAGGCGGTCCAGCCGACGCTGCAACACAACAATCAAATCGACGTGCTGCCATACAGGGATCGGGATCATGCCTCACAATCGCAGCGGTACCGGCAGCTCATCACCACATGCCTTTTGGAATATCAGGAAGGTGACTTTTACGTTGGTGCCAAAATTCCTGCCCAGAAGGAGAGGGTGGCACGGAAAAGCTTTCACATTGATCGCCGCGTCAAGGTTCTCGGCTTGATTGACACAACGTTCTTTGGTGGATGCGAAGAGGGAATGGCGATTTGCGATAACGGAATATACTGGGTCAACTCCGATTCTCCGACGAACAGAAGGTTTATGGGGTGGGGGGAGTTGATTTCCAGCAAACATTCCATAGCCGCGAAAAACGACAAAGTCTGTGTCGGCCAGGGCAACTACTTCTTGCCGCAAGGGTGCAAGCTTTCCGCCAAGTACGTTGCGAGGATGATTGTTGATCTCGTCGCGCGGCTGGAGGCAGGTTGACCGTCGTGCCCCTGGCAACGCGGACCTTGGTCCTAATAGCTCGCCCCAGGGGAACGCCCGCTGGTGCTACGAGCTTTTGACAACCGGAGCTAGCCCGGATCATTCATCAGCGTTTTGGAAAGGCTGCCGGAAGGCGCGTCAATGGGTGGCGCCAATGGCGCGGCATGACGGGGCTGGAGGGTTGCGGGGACAGGTTCGTTCGGGGGCACGTCGCCCCTGCGATCACGGCGGCAGCTTGACGGTGCGGGCGGCCAGCATCGCGAGGCTTTCCTGGTAGGGGAAGCTGGTCGGCAGAGACACCTTGATGCGCGTCACCATCTCGGTGACGCGCGCCGCCACCTTGATGAGGCCGAGGCGCAGCGTGTCGAACTGCGCCTCGCGCCAGAACGACCCTTCCGGCGCGAGGTCACGCAAGCCCTGCATCAGCCCGGAATTATGTAGCACCCGCCACCGCTTCCCGCCCGCATTGACCGGCCCTGGCGGGTATCCTGCTCCTGGAACCAAGGGGCAATCATGGATCACGACGCAGCGATAGGGGCGCTGGAGTGCCGGCACGCGGAGTTGCTGGGCGAACTGGCCGCGCTGAACCGTCACCGGGCCAAGCTGCGTGCCGATCTCCGCCACATTGAGGGCGCGCTTCACCAGATCATCGGCCAAGCCGAACAACAGGCCTGGTTGCCCGGCCTTCCCCGCCCCGTGGGCGGGCTGCCCAGGCGCGCCCGCATCGACCGTTGGGTCAAAGGGCCGGAGTTGGGCCGGCTGCTATTGGACGCGCTCCGGAAAGCCGGCGGCAACGCGAGCGCGGGGCAGCTCGTCCGCGCTGTGGGGCGGGACGTGCCGAGCTGGGCGGTTCCTGTAGTCACCACCGCGGCGGATAGGGCGTTGCGGCGGTTCGCCCGGCGGGGCGTGGTGGAGGGGAGTGGTGCTGGGGTGTGGCGAACAGCCGACTCCTGATTACCCCTGTTCGGTCCACTTGCGTTCTGTTCGCGTACTCACGAATTGGAATTAAATTGCGGATGCATTGACTCGAAAGTTTGAAGGAGTCACAATTCCGCTCCTTAGGCTCCACAAGCAAAAAGGCCAGGATGGGGGTCCCGGCCTTTAAACGATGGGGGCTATAGCGAACTGCCATGCGCCCGTCAAGTGCTAACAACAGTCTGCAACGGGAGGAAGGCTGGCGTCAAGGTGGTTCGCATCCGCGAAACTGCATATGAGGACTGCCATGTTTCCCCATGCTGACCCGAACACACCCGATCACTCACGCCGCTCCAAAGAAGTTCGAGGCCCAAACGCGCGAGCAAAGGCGCTCAGTGAGGTCCGCATCGAAACCTTCGCGAACGACAACGAGCCACGGATTCGCGACGAAGAGTTAGCCGCGCGCCTCGGTTACGCCGACATCAACAGCTTTCGTGCCCTGCTCCGCCGATACAAGAAATTACTAAACGAAATCAATGTTCTGCGAGCTTCTAACGTAAACCCGGACCCCGTCACCGGCGGCCGACCCGGAAAGGTGTATTTCCTAACAGAAGCGCAAGCTATCTTCCTAATTGGGAAGGCCGGCACGCCTGATGCCGATAGGATTTTCAAGGAAATCGCCAAAGCGTTTGTCGAGTTCAAGCGCCGCTTTTTCCGTGCCGATCTGTATGGTGCGATTCTCCGAGACGTCTTGCTTCCAGCCCCACGCACTTGGCAGCCGGAGTACCCGGAAAGCTTTTGGGTTGCGCTGCACAAGGTTGGTGGCTGGCAACGACCGGCCGGAAACAACCACTCGAACTGCGCTCACTTCATCAACGAGTTCATTTACAGCTACCTGCTCGGTGAGCTTGGCCTAAAGGCCCTTCAGAACGTCAATCCGGCAAACGATGCTGGCGAGCGGGCGCACCGCCATCATCAGTTCATCAAGGAAAGGCACCTTGATCGCCTTCGGCAGCACATTGACACTGTTGAGCGGTTGCTATCGAGCTCGGCTTCCATCGGGCACTTCGCGGATCAGTTCGCCCGCTTCTTCAGGGTACCACATGCGCAGCTCGGCTTTCTCTTTCCGGAGGAAGCCGCCTGATCTGGACGGCGCGACAGTCCGGCAAACCGAGGCCCGCCGACTCCGGCGGGCCTTCTGCTTTTTGTGCCCGTCAACGAAATCTGTACCGGTTAGGCCGCCAGGGCAGCCGCCCCGTTCCGCTGCCAGTAGCCGCAGAAGTCCACCGATGGGCCGTTCTTCGTGACCAGCGTCACCACCCGGCGGAACTGCTCGCCGTTGCTGTCCCGGCAGTAGTCCTCGCGGAACCCGGCCTTACGGGCGTAGCGGGCGAGATAGGCGCCGCTGATGTGGTGGTGATGGCCGATCTCGGCGCGACCAAACCGGCCACCAGGCCTCGCAATCGGCCAGTGGCTTTGCCGGACCGTCCGTGTCCGCTGTCGAACGCCGTCTCCGGAGTGCCTTGCACAGCCCCGAACGAGTCCAGGCCTTTGCCGCTCCGGTCCAGCTTATACGCGACGAATCCATTTGGGGCTGAATGTCACAGAACCCGCCAGAACTCTCGGTCCGCGTGGTGGCCCTTACGGCGCCGACGGACGCAGCGGACGGCAGTGACGCGGCCGCGGCGGGATCGGCAGAAGTGCGTACTGGTCGCGGAATCGCGGCTGGAAGGCGGCGAGCCGGTGGCCCCGGATGCGCCGACCGATGCCAGGGCTGGGCGAGCCGCGGAGAAGAACGGGGCGGCGTTGCACCTGGGCCAAATCCAGCACGCGCCGGAGGCGACGGCGCAGTTGGCGGCCGGGCAGCCTGACGACGAACCGGCTCGCCGGCATGGCTGGGACGGTCACCGGCGCGGCAGTGCGCGTCCCGATCAACCGCAGGTACTCCGGCAGGGACAAGCCATGCCGCCGGGCGTGCGGGAGCCAGCGGTCGTGCTCGGCGGGCGAGGGCTTGACCGTTGCCAACCGGTGGATGACCGGGGGTATGGGCGTTCGGCTCATTCGCGCTCTCCCCTCAAAACAGTGGTCGAACGGTGGCGCTTCCCACGGAGCGCACCGCCCCAAGGCCGAAGGCTGCGAGCTCGGCCGCAGCCCCTCACGCGACCGCACGGACGGTTGCGAGCAGGCTCTCGGGGGCGCCGAACTCCGCCAGTTTGGCGGCCCACGCCCTCTGAGCCTCCCGCCACTCGCGTTCGCCGGTGCCGCCCGTCTGGGCAATCAGGCGCCCATTGTATGTGACCCCGGCCCGCTGCAACAGCCGCCCGACCTCATAGCCGTCCCAGGCCGACCGGCCGCTGCCCTTCAGCCACGCCAGCGTCTGCTCCCAGGCCGCCTGAAACTGCTCCGCCACCATCTTGCCCATCCGAGCCTCCTGTACGGGCAAGCGGGCCCGCCCGCAAGCGACGCCGCGGGAGCCGCTGCCCCGACGTTCACTTTCGGGTTTCGCACATAAACCGAAAATAGACCCTATGGTCAAGCGTCGTGCCCGAAAGGACATTTCGGGTTATGGCGCAAGACCTGAAGAAACTTCTCGGCGTGCGGCTGCGTGCCCGCCGCCTGGCCCTCAACCTGACCCAGGAGCAGGTCGCTGAGGCCATCGGTCGCACCGTCGAGACGGTATCGAACCTTGAGCGCGGCAGAGCCTTCCCCGGGCTGGACACGCTGGAGCAGCTGGGCCGTGTGCTCGACTTGCCGCTCGGCAGCCTGTTCGAGGAGGTGGGCGCGGTAGCGGTGTCGTCCCGGCGTGCGGAGCTGCGCGCCCGGCTGCTCGCCCTCGCCGACGGACTCGCCGACACCGACCTGGAGATCGCGGTGCGGCAGGTGGAGGCGTTGGCGCAGGGGCGGCTGCTGCGGCCGTGAGGCTCCGCTTTGACGTCCCGTTGACACGACGCCGCGGCCCGAAACCGCGACGACCACGTCGGGCCTCACACCGCACGGAAGCTCTGCCAAGGACCGGGGAACGCTTTTGCCTCAGGGCACCGACGGCTCCAGCCCCTGCAGCTCGACACTGTGCCTAAAGGGCGCATTCTGGCCGTGATCGAGTCCACAATTTAGCCGCACGGGTCCGGATTTTCGCTGACGAGTCCAATTTTTGGCTGGATTTCACAATGTGCAGGTCGATGCGGTCGAACAGCGGCCCGCTTATTTTGGACTGGTATTCCGCGGCGCATTTCGGCGCGCGGGCGCAGGCCAGCGACGCGTCGTCGAGATGGCCGCAGCGGCAGGGATTCATCGCCGCGATCAACTGCACCCGCGCCGGGTAGGTCACATGGTGGTTTACCCGGCTGACCACGGCCTTTCCGGTCTCCAGCGGCTGGCGCAGCGCCTCCAGCGTGCCGCGCGGGAATTCGGGAAGCTCGTCCAGGAACAGCACGCCCTTGTGGGCCAGCGAGATTTCCCCCGGCTTGGCGCGCGACCCGCCGCCGACCAGGGCGGGCAGGCTGGCCGACTGGTGCGGCGACCGGTAGGGGCGCTGGCGCAGCAGTTTACCGCCCTCCAGCAGCCCGGCAACGCTGTGGATCATCGACACCTCCAGCGCCTCCGCCGGGTCGAGCGGCGGCAGCAGGCCGGGCAGCCTTGCGGCCAGCATCGACTTGCCGGAGCCGGGCGGCCCGATCATCAGCAAATTGTGCGAGCCGGCGGCGGCGACCTCCAGCGCGCGCTTGGCCGTCTCGTTGCCCTTCACGTCGCGCAGGTCGAGCGGCGCCTCCGCGCTGTCCTGGATGCGCGGGCGGGGGCGGGTCAGCACCTGCTGGCCGCGAAAGTGGTTGATGAGGGCGAGCAGCGTCGCTGGCGCCAGAACGTCCAGCCCCTCTCCCGCCCAGGCGGCCTCGCCGCCGCAGGCCTCCGGGCAGATCAGCCCGCGGTCGTGGGCCAGCGCGTTGATGGCGGCGGGCAGCACCCCGGCCACCGGAGTCAGCGCTCCGTCCAGCGCCAGCTCGCCCAGCGCGCAATAGCGGCTCATCTCCAGGTCGGGCAGCACGCCCATGACGGTCAGCAGGGCCAGCGCGATGGGCAGGTCGAAATGGCTGCCCTCCTTCAGCACGTCCGCCGGGGCGAGGTTGACGGTGATCCGCTTGGCCGGCAGGGCGAGGCCGAGCGCGTGCAGCGCCGCCCGCACCCGCTCCCGGCTCTCGCCGACCGCCTTGTCGGGCAGGCCGACCACGGTGAAGGCGACGATGCCGCCGGACATCTGCACCTGAACGTCGATGTCCAGAACCTCGATGCCCCGGAACGCCACCGTGTTGATCCGCGCAACCATGCCAGACGCCATGCCTTGGAAAATGCACGCGAGTGTATGGTTCGCCGAAGGGAATTGCCAGCGCGGCGGGCGGCGCAGGTCCGTTCTGCGGGCAAGCGGCCTTGGGCGGCGGGCGGTGCTGCCCTACACTTCTTCCCAGAACACAACACACAGCAAGGGTCAGAGACCGTGCAGCTTCTTCTCAGCACCTGGGCCGAGGCCGAGGCCTACCTGAAAACCTCCAAGGGCATCATCCTGCCCATCGGCTCCACCGAGCAGCATGGGCCCAACGGCCTGATCGGCACCGACGCCATCTGCGCCGAGGTGGTGGCCCGCGGCGTCGGCGACGCCACCGGGGCCATGGTCGGACCGACCATCCCGGTCGGCATGGCCGTGCACCACATGGACTTCGCCGGCTCGATGACGCTGAAGCCCTCCACCCTGATCGCCCTGCTGCGCGACTATGTGATGTCGCTGGCCGAGCATGGGTTCGAGCGCTTCTTCTTCATCAACGGCCACGGCGGCAACGTCGCGTCGGTCCGCGCCGCCTTCTACGAGATCTACGCGGAGAACCGCGCCTTGCGCGGCCGGCAGGCGCCGGAGCTGCGCTGCACCCTGGTCAACTGGTGGGAGAACCAGGAGATCGGGCGCCTGTCGCGGGAGCTGTTCGGCGGCAAGGAGGGCTCCCACGCCACACCCAGCGAGGTGTCGCTGACCCAGTACGCCTATCCCGAGTCGATCAAGACGGCGGCGATGGACCCGGAGACCGCGTCGCCCGGCGGCTTCTACGACGCCCGCGACTTCCGGCGCCGCCACCCGGACGGGCGCATCGGCTCCGCCCCCGGCCTCGCCACGCCGGAGCACGGCAAGCGCCTGTTCGAGACGGCGGTCGAGGCGATTTCCCGCCAGTACGGCGCCTTCCTGTCGGAGGCCTGAGCGGAAAAGCCCGCGGAAAAGCCTGCCTGTGGTCTTGAACTCGGGCGGGGCTTCACCGCATCATCCCGCGCCGAGACAACGATTGGGGGAAACAGCCGTCATGCCGAACCGCCAGAGGCGCACCGCGCTCGCCATCACCATGGGAGCGGTCCTCGGGCTGGCCGGCGCGCTGGCCGCCGGTCCGGTCCTCGCGCAGGCGGCCCCCCGCACGGATCTGGTGGTCGGGATGCGGCTGGAGCCGCCGCACCTCGACCCCACGGCGGGGGCGGCCGCGGCCATCGACGAGGTGACCTACGCCAACCTGTACGAGCCGCTGACCCGCATCGACGCCGAAGGCAAGGTGGTGCCGGGCCTCGCCGAGAAGTGGGAGGTGTCGGCGGACGGGCTGACCTACACCTTCCACCTGCGCAAGGGGGCGAAGTTCCACGACGGCACCGACGCCGATTCGGCGGACGTGAAGTTTTCGCTCGACCGCGCCCGCGGCGCCGAGTCGGTCAACGCGCAGAAGGGCTATTTCGCCGCCATCGCCGCTGTCGAGGCGCCCGATGCGGGGACCGTGGTCGTCACCCTGTCGCGGCCGGACGGGCTGTTCCTCTTCCACATGGCGTCGGGCGACGCGGCCATCGTCGCCCCGGAGTCGGCGGGCGCCAACAAGCAGACCCCGGTCGGCACCGGTCCCTTCAAGTTCGAGCGCTGGGTGGCCGGCGACCGGGTGGTGCTGGTGCGCAACCCCGACTATGACGGGGCGAAGCCGGCGCTGGAGCGTGTGACCTTCCGCTTCATCAGCGATCCGGCGGCCCAGGTCGCCGCGCTGAAGGCCGGCGACATCGACAGCTTCCCGCAATTCGACACCTACGAGGCGCTGCCCCAGTTCCGCGACGACGGGGCCTTCACCGTCATGGTCGGCACGACGGAGGGGGAGACGATCCTCGGCACCAACAACGCCCGCAAGCCCTTCGACGATGTGCGGGTGCGCCGGGCGATGGCCCACGCCATCGACCGCAAGACGTTGATCGACGGCGTGCTGTTCGGCAACGGCGCGGCCATCGGCAGCCATTTCCCGCCGCACCGCGCCGGCTACGTCGACCTGACCGGCCTCTACCCCTACGATCCGGACAAGGCTAAGGCGCTGCTCGCCGAGGCCGGCCTTCCGGATGGGTTCGCGACGACGTTGCGCCTGCCGCCGCCGATCTACGCCCGCCGCTCCGGCGAACTGATCGCCGCCATGCTGGCCGAGGTCGGCATCCGTGTGACGGTCGAGCCGATGGAATGGGCGCCCTGGCTGGAGAAGGTCTTCAAGGGCAAGGATTACGACCTGACCCTGATCGCCCACACGGAGCCGCTGGACATCGACATCTACGGGCGCCCCGACTACTACTTCAACTACCGCAGCGAGCGTTTCAACGCCGTGGGAGCGGAGTTGGACCGCACCCAGGACAGCGCCAAGCGCAACGCCCTCTACGGCGAGCAGCAGCGCATCCTGGCCGAGGACGCGGTGAACGGCTTCCTCTTCATGCTCCCCTCGGCCACCGTGCAGAAGTCGGCGGTGCATGGCATGTGGGTCAACCGCCCGATCCAGGCCAACGACGTGACGGGCGTCCGGTGGAAGTGATCCGGCGCGGCCGGACCGGACCCGACGGGGGCTGACCCGCGTGCTCGCCTTCCTGGTGCGCCGTCTTCTCACCCTGGCGCTGACGGCGTGGCTGGCCACGCTGGTGGTCTTCGCCGTGCTGGAGGCGATCCCCGGCGACCCCGCCCTGGTGATGCTGGGCACCAGCGCGCAGCCGGAGGCGGTGGCCGCCCTGCGCGCCCAGATGGGGCTCGACCGGCCCTGGCCCGCCCGCTACGCCGGCTGGGTGGGCGGCATGCTGCACGGCGATTTCGGCACCAGCCTGACCTACGCGCGCCCGGTCGCCGGGCTGGTCGCCGACCGGCTGGCCATCACCCTGCCGCTGGCCGGGCTGGCACTGGTCCTTTCAGCGGGCATCGCCATCCCGCTCGGCCTGTTCGCCGCCGGGCGGCAGGGGCGGGCGGGGGACTGGGCGGTCATGGCCTTCGGCCAGATGGGCATTGCGGTGCCCGGCTTCTGGTTCGCCATCCTGTTGATCCTGCTGTTCTCCGTGCGGCTGGGCTGGTTCTCGGCCGGCGGCTTTCCGGGGTGGGAGGCCGGGGCGGGGCCGGCGCTGAAGGCGCTGCTGCTGCCCGCCGTGGCGCTGGCCCTTCCGGAGGCGGCGATCCTGGCGCGCATCACCCGCACGGCGGCGCTCGACACGCTGCGCGAGGAGTATGTGCGCACGGCGGTCGCCAAGGGCCTGCCGCGCCGCGTGGTCCTGCGGCGCCATGTGCTGCCCAACGCGCTGATCCCCGTCGCCACCATCCTCGGCCTGCAATTCTCCTTTCTGGTCGCGGGAGCGGTGGTGGTGGAGAACGTCTTCACCCTGCCGGGGCTGGGCCGGCTGCTCTATCAGGCCATCGGCCAGCACGACCTGATCGTGGTGCAGAGCGTCGTCGTGCTGCTGGCGGTGACGGTGGTGGCGGTCAACGCGCTGGTCGACATCGCCTGCGCCGCCATTGACCCGCGCCCGCGGGTGACGGCATGACACGATTTATGAAACGGCTGAAACGCCTGCCGGTCAGTCTGCTGCTGGGCGGGCTGCTCACCGCGCTGGTGGTGGGGGCGGCGCTGCTGTCGCTGGTCTGGACGCCCTTCCCGGCGGAGCAGGTGCGGGTGGTCGCCCGGCTGCGCCCGCCGGGGCCGGTCCACTGGCTGGGCACCGATCATTTCGGGCGCGACGTGCTGTCGATGATCCTGGTCGGCGCGCGCAACTCGCTGGCCGTCGGGGCGGCCGCGGTGGCGCTGGGCGCCCTGCTGGGCGTGCCGCTGGGGCTGGCCGCCTCCGCCTGGGGGCGCTGGGGGGACGAGGCGGTGGCCCGGCTGGGCGACCTGCTGTTCGCCTTTCCCGCGGTGCTGACGGCGATCCTGCTGACGGCGGCGCTGGGGGCGGGGGCGCTGAACGTCGTGCTGGCGCTCGGCCTGTTCAACGCCGCGGTCCTCGCGCGGGTGGCGCGCGGGGCGGCGCTGGCCGTCTGGCGGCGGGACTTCGTGCGGGCGGCGCTGGCGCTGGGGCGCGGGCCGCTGTCGGTGACGCTGGTGCATGTGCTGCCCAACATCGCCGGGGTGGTGATCGTCCAGGGGACGGTGCTGTTCGCCGTGGCGGTGCTGAACGAGGCGGCGCTGAGCTATCTCGGCCTTGGCATCCAGCCGCCCTCGCCGTCCTGGGGCAAGATGCTGGGCGACGCGCAGACCTTCCTGTTCACCTCCCCCCTCCAGGCGATCTTTCCGGGGGCGGCCATCGCGGTGACGGTGCTGGGGCTGAACCTGCTGGGCGACGGCCTGCGCGACGCGTTCGACCCGCGCCACCGCTCGGCGGGGTTGCTGTAAACTTGACACAAGACGGCCGGGCTTGTGTCAAGTGTCACAATCCCCTCTCCCCTCTGGGGAGAGGGTTAGGGTGAGGGGGATGCGCGTGGCGGTACGTTCGGCACAAGCGCAACCCCCTCACCCGGCCCTCCGGGCCACCCTCTCCCCAGAGGGGAGAGGGCAATTTTCACGCGCCGCGGTGCTGCTTGGCGATCGGCTGGGAGAATTGCAGCTCGATGTCCCAGGGGAAGTGGATCCAGGTGTCCTGGCTCACCTCGGTGATGAAGGTGTCGACCAGCGGACGCCCCAGCGGCTTGGCGTAGACGGTGGCGAAATGCGCCTTGGGCAGCATCTTGCGCACGACCACCGCGGTCTTCCCGGTGTCGACCAGATCGTCGATGATCAGCCAGCCTTCGCCGTCCCCGGCGTTGGCGCCCTCCACGCCCTTCAGAACCATCGCCTCGCGCTGGTTCTGGTGGTCGTAGCTGGAGACGCAGACGGTGTCGATCATGCGCAGCTCAAGCTCGCGCGCGATGATCGCCGCCGGGACGAGACCGCCACGGGTGATGGCGATGATGCCCTTCCACGGACCTTTGTCGATCAGGCGCCAGGCCAACGCCTTGGCGTTGCGGTGAAGCTCCTCCCACGACACCGGGAAGTGCTTGTTGAACGGAACGGCTTCTGGCACGGCTATGGACTCCGAAAGAAACGTGCGCCGCTTATACCGCAAGCCCCACCGCCGGGCAATCGACCGCGTGAAAAGGCGAAAAAAGGTCTTGCAGCCCGGAATCCTTTTGAGTAAGTTGCGCGCCTCGACGACGGACGGTCACCGCCGCCGCCGGGAAGACAAACAGGAATGCGCCCGTAGCTCAGCTGGATAGAGCACCAGACTACGAATCTGGGGGTCAGGAGTTCGAATCTCTTCGGGCGCGCCATTCCTTTCAGTCTGCACAAGAAAGCCGCCCTTGGGCGGCTTTTGTGCTTTCTGGCGTCCATCTCGCCGATGTTTGCCTTAGCGGCTTTTCTTTCTCGGTGTCGTGCGCTTCGCCTTGGGTGGCTTGGTCATGGTGTTGAACAGGGCGGTCTGGTTGCGCCGGGCGGCGGCGTTGAACACACCGCTCCAGAAACCGATCGCCTGACTGGCCGACCGGTTGGCCATGGACAGCCAGATGCTTTGTGGTGTCCCCTTCATGCTTCCCCCTTTTTGAAGTCCTGCCGATCAATCTCGGTCAGGGAGGTAACAGCGCGGCGCGGTCATGCTCCCGCGACGATCGCGCGGCGATGGCGGACCCGCGTCCAGGACATGGTCAGGCCGACCCGCTCGGCGCAGCCATAATGCCAGGGGCGGTTCTCGCTATCGCCGGCCCAATGCGGTTCCCCGGCCCGCAAAGGTTTCCCGCAATGGCAACAGGTGGGTGGTGCGGGAAGACGTGCGGCGTCCCGTTTCGTCAGCTGGGTCATAGGGCATCTCATCCAGAGCGTCTTATTCCAGAGGCGTCTCAGGCACGGCGTTTCGGGAAGGCACGGCGTCGAGAGCGTGTGTTGTTGGGCGTGTCATCTTGCGGTGCGAAGAATGACGGTCCGGCCGTTCCGGGGAAACGTCGCAAAGGTGAAATGCCCATGGGGTGCCCCCGACCACAGGGGTATGCCCATGGTCAGGCCATGGGTTGCGAGATCGTTGGCATTAAACGCTTTTTGCCTTTATCCCGAGTCAGTGCGGCGGGACGGGACGCCCACTCTTGATCACACCCCGATTCACAGCCGGTTAACCATCCGCGCCTAGCGTCCGCCCCCTTCGCCGCGGCCTTTTGCTGCGGCGCAGCATTTTCCGAAGGGTGAAGGCGTTATCCATGGTTTTCCTGTTGCACTACCTGCCGTCCCTGTCGCTGGTCGCGGTGAGCGGGCTTGCCGGTCTGGCGTTGGGCGTGCTGTCCACGCTGCTGCAGGACCGGCGGGCGATCCTGACCGCGCAGGCCGGGGCCGGCGCGTTGTTCGTCGTCCACTTCTTCGCTCTGGGTGCCCATACGGGGATGCTGATGTGCGCGCTCGGCCTCGTGCAGATGGCCGCCGCCTATCCGGAACGGCGGCCCCGCTGGCTGGGCGTGCTGTTCGCACTGACCGTCCCGGCGGCACTGGCTGTCGCGGCGGCGACGTGGCAGGGACCAATGTCCGCCCTGTCGGCGGCGGGCTTCGTTCTGGGCACCATCGGTCGCTGGCAGAGCACGGTCGGGCGGATGCGGCTGTTCTTCCTGTCCTCGACGGTGGTCGGGGCCGGCCACAACGCGCTGGCCGGTTCGGCTTTCGGGCTGGCGTCGGACGCGATGACCCTGTCCGGCCATCTGCTCAGCCTGTGGCGTGCCCGCCCGGCGGTGCGCCGGCAATCGGCGCTGGCGGTGCATTGACGAACGGAAACCGTGCCGGGGACGGTGCCCCGGCACGGTCTCGTAAGCGAGATGTTGGGATCAGCGCTTCGCTTCGGCGACGCCGGCGGTTTCCCGGCGCTCCAGATAGGTCTTGGTAAGCTGCGGCAGGCGCTGTTCCAGCCACGCCGCCATCTCCAACTCCTCGTCCAGGCTGGGCTGCAGCATGCGGGCGATCTCCGGCTCCCCGGCCTGCTCCGCGGCGGAGATCAGGGCGCGGTAATTGGCGATCTCGAAATGCTCGAAGGAATAGTCGAAGATCGACGCCTTCACGATCTCGTCGGACGCCACCACACCGGACAGCGACTGGGCGTTGCCAATCAGCATGGCGACGCCGGTCTTGATGGCCGAGGTGTCGGTGCCCAGACGCTGCAGGCACTGCTTCAGCCGGTCGGCCTGCCGGTTCGACACCTCGATGTGCTCCTGCACCTTGGCGAGGACGTCCGGATAGTTCTTGATGCGCTCCGCCTGCCGCTCCAGCATCTCGACGGCCTGGCTTTCCATGGCATGGGCGTCGCGCAGCCAGTCGATCAGGGTTTCCTTGGTGGTGTTGGCCACAGGTCCTCTCCCTCGTTGCGTTATCGGACAGTCCATTGGGGATGGACCGACAACAGGCGGAGCAGCGGTTCGTCACCATCGGACGACGCGGCCTGACCAAGCGGAGCACCCTTCGGATGCATCAAGGAACCTTCACCGGGGCGGGAGGTTTTTCAAAGCGGATGGGCAGACTGCCAGGGGAGGGAGCGGCCATGTCGGCAAATGAACCGGCCATGATGGGAAAAGACCAGATCGTCGATACCCTCAACGATCTGATCCGCATCGTCGAGGACAGCCACGAAGCCTATCGTCAGGCCGCGGAAGCCTTGGAGGACGAGGATTTGAAGGCCCTGTTCAACGATCTTGCCGCCCAGCGCGGCGCCATCGTGCGGGAGGTGCAGCGCCTCGTCGCCGAACAGGGCGGGGCGCCGGACATGGGCGGCACCGTGATGGGCGGCGCGCACCGCTTCTTTTTGGAACTCAAGACCAATGTGCTGGGCCACGACCGCGAGGCGATCCTGGCCGAGGTGCAGCGCGGCGAGGGCGAATGCGTCCGTGCCTACGAGGAGGCCTTGGCCAAGGAACTGCCCCTGCCGATCACTGCCGTGGCGGTGCAGCATCTCGACCGCATCCGCGCCGACCGCGACCGCATGACCCTGCTGCGCGGCGCCGCGGCCTGACGAAAGACACCGATCGAGGGATGGTCACTCCGCGGCGGCGGCCTGCCGGTTCTCCAGATCGGCCAGCAGGGCGCGTTTCTGGTCGGCGTCCATGTGCTTCCAGCCGCGGATTTCCTCCAGCGTGCGCAGGCAGCCGATGCAATAGGCGCGGTCGGCGGTCAGCTTGCACACGCTGACGCAGGGGGACTGGACGATGGTGGTATCGGGAGTTCCGTCGGTCATTCCGGGGGCCAAAAAGGAAACGGGACGGCGCTGGGCCGTCCCGTCCTTACCACCCGGTAGCGTCCGGTCTCAATCCTAAAGGCCTTTTGCCCGATCGTTTCAGTCGGAGATGTTGGGCGGGTCGGGATCGTCCGACCAGTCGTCCTTCGGGGCCGGGTAGCGCTCCAGCCACTTGCGGACCAGGGCGACGTGGCCGGCCTCCTCCTCCGCGAACTCGCGGGCGAGGCGGGCGACCTCCGGGTCCTTCGTCTCGGCGGCGACCGAGGCGTAATAGTTGTTGCCCTGATGCTCGCTCAGCAGCGCCATCTTCAGCGCGTGGTGCGGCTTCATCAGATAATGGGCGTTCTCGAAGGCCGCGGCTTCCGGCGACTCCGTGGTGGCGTCCCACTGGAACTCCCAGGGGGCGACCTTGGGCAGCGCGCCGTGCTCCCTGGCGATCTGCTTCACCTCTTCGGCATGCTTGGCCGAGTAGGTGGACAGATCACGGAACAGCTTGGCGACCTCCACATTGTTGTGGGCCTCCATGCTGTCGGCCAGTTCGGTGTAGCGCTCCGCCGCCTCGATCTCCAGCGCCAGCGCGTGGGCCAGGAACAGACCGACGTTGGCGGCCCCGTTCAGGACTTTCGTCTTCATACCGCGAACCCCTCTTCGATCTGGGCGATGCTGTGGGTGACCGTCGATCCCGGCTGGAACGGACGGCGGTTGCCGGCGAGGAAGATGCCGAGGCCGAACCCGTCGTCCTCGAGGACGGCGCGCATCGCCTCGCTCGGGTCGTCCGTCGGCTCGCGGCCGTAGGGATGGACCGTGCTCTTCCAGCCGCGCTGCTCGGGGCGGAAGGTGACGCAGGGGGACAGGATGTGGATGACCGAGAAGCCGGGGTGCTTCACGCCTTCCACGATCAGGCGCGCGACCTCGTTCGGGTTGTTGGAGAAGCCGCGGGCGACGAAGTTCGCGCCGCAGGCCAGCGCCAGGGCGACCGGCTGGATCGGATTGACGCCCGGCCCTTCCGGGGTCAGCTTCGACTCGCACCAGTCGGCCTCGGTGGTCGGTGAGGCTTGGCCCTTGGTCATGCCGTAGACCTGGTTGTCCATGACGATGTAGGTCATGTCGACGTTGCGGCGGCAGGCGTGCAGGAAGTGGTTGCCGCCGATCGAGAAGCCGTCGCCGTCGCCGCCGAAGATCAGCACGTTCAACTCCGGCCGGGCCAGCTTCACGCCGGACGCCACGGCCAGTGAGCGGCCATGCACCGTGTGGTAGCCGTAGACGCTGGTGTAGGCGGGGATGCGCGACGAGCAGCCGATGCCCGACACCACGACGGTGTCGTGGCGCTCCAGCCCCATGGTCGCCATGGCGCGGGTGATGCCGGCCAGCACGGAATAATCGCCGCAGCCGGGGCACCAGATGGGCTTCACGTCGGACTTGTAGTCGCCGGGCAGCGGGCCCACGACATCGTCGGTCAGATGGGTATCCATGGATTTCGTGCTCCGGCCGGTCAGATCAGGGAAAGAAGCGTCTCGTGCACCTCGCGGGCGCGGATCGGCAGCGGGCCGGGGCGGCTGAACACCGACACCGTGCCCGGCAGGTCGTAATGCCCGCGCAGGAACTTGTGGAACTGGGCGCCGTGCGTCTGCTCGACGACCAGGACCTTGGAGACGCCGTCCAGCGCCGCGGCCAGCTTGGCCGGCTGGACCGGGGAGATCAGGCGGATGGCGACCAGCCGGGCCTTGGTGCCGGCGGCCTCCAACCGGCGCACCGCCTCGCGCGACGGGCCGGTGGCGGAGCCCCAGGTGACGACGGCGATCTCGCCCTCGCCCTCGATGTCGGCCCAGGCGTCGCCGTAGTCGTGGGAGGTCAGCTTGCGCAGACGCTTGTCGAGCTGCTTCTGGTGATCGGACGCCTGCGAGGAGGGCAGGGCGTTCTCCGCATGCTCCAGCCCGTCGGCGGTGTGCTCGCCGCCCGGCATGCCGGGGATGGCGGCGGGGGAGACGCCGGACTCGGTGTCGGCGTAGCGCTTGTACTTCGCCTCGCCGCCGAGGTCGGTCGCCAGCAGGCGGTTCGCCTTGTGGGGGGCGTCGGCCGGCTTGTCGACGATGGCGCGGGACTGGCCCATCGCCTGATCGGACAGCACGATGGCCGGGGTCTGCAGGGCCTCGGCCAGATGCACCGCCCACTGGGTGGTGAACAGGCAGTCGCCGATGGAGGTCGGGCCGACCACCAGATGCGGGGCGTCGCCGTGCAGCCCGTAGACGGCGATGTTCAGGTCGGACTGCTCGGACTTGGTCGGGATGCCGGTGGACGGGCCGCCGCGCTGCACGTCGACGATCACCACCGGAGTTTCGGAGGCCACGCCCAGGCCGATGCATTCGGTCATCAGCGACAGGCCGGGGCCGGCGGTCGCGGTGATCGACGGCACGCCGCTGAAGGAGGCGCCCAGGCACATGGCGATGGAGGCCAGCTCATCCTCCGCCTGGACCAGCTTGCCGCCGGTCTTGGCGAGGTTGGGGGCCAGCCATTCCAGGATCTCGGTCGCCGGCGTGATCGGGTAGGCGGCGCAGAACTTCACCCCGCCCTTCAGCGCGCCCAGCCCGGCGGCCTCGTTGCCGGAGATGTTCCAGCGGGTGGCGCCCTCCTTGTTGGGGGTGGCCAGTTCCAGGCCGAGGTTCCAGCCGGCGGCCTCCTTGGACCCGGCGTCGATGCCGGCGTTGGACGCCTGGATGGCGGCGTCGCCCTTCTTGCCCAGCGCCTTCTGGATCACCGCGTCGATGCCGGCGCGCGGCAGGCCGACGATCGCCGCGACGGCGCCCAGCCCCACCATGTTGACGCGCCCGCCGGGGATGCGCCCGGCCAGTTCCTTGATCGGCAGTTCGACCTGTTTGGCGCCGCTGGCGGCCAGGACCGCGGGCACGTCGCCCTGGCTGGGGTCGGTGATGATGACGCTCTTCTCCGACAGGGGAAGCTCGGCCGCGAAGCGCTCCACATTCTGCCAGTCGAAGGCGATGATGATGTCGAAACGGTCCCCTGGACCGTGAACGGGTGTCGGCGACAGGCGAACGAGGGCGGCGGCCTCGCCGCCACGGATCTGCGGGCCGGTCGACCGCGACATCAATCCGTACCATCCCACGTTGGCGGCGGCATCCAGCAGCATCTGTCCGGCGGTCATCGCGCCGGCGCCACCGCTGCCCACCAGGGCAATCGTGACCGAGTCCACTGTCATTGGTTAATCCCTTGCGTCCGAATGTGAGTCGCCCGACGCCTGTACGGCTACGTCAGCATTGCGGAACAGGGGAATGATCTGGCGCAAATCAGACGAAAGACGTCACGATTTTGCGAAGTCACGTCTTGGAAAGGTCTGACCAAATCTTGCCCGTTAACGGCCATCCCTTGGCACCGACTGTTGCCGGGATTGTTTCTGGTCCGGAATGGCGGGCGCCGTCGCACGCTACTCGCTGTAGCGTTCTTCCCGCCAGGGGTCGGCGTCATTGTGATAACCGCGGACCTCCCAATAGCCGCGGCGATCCTCCGCCAGGAACTCGATTCGCTTCACCCACTTGGCGCTTTTCCAGAAATAGAGCTTCGGCACGACGACTCGGACGGGTCCGCCATGGTCGCGGCTGATCGGCTGGCCCTCCCAACTGGTGGCGAGCAGCGCGTCCTCCGCCGCGAAGGCCTCCAACGGCAGGTTTGTGGTGTAGCCGTCCGAGGAGTGGCAGAGGACGAAGCGCGCCTCCGGCCGTGGCTGGACGACCGACAGCAGATGCCGCGTGGACACGCCCTCCCACTGGTTGTCGTAGCGCGACCATGTGGTGACGCAGTGGATGTCGGAGACGACGCGCTCCCGCGGCTGGGCCTGCAGGTCCGCCCAACTCCAGGTGACGGGGGTGTCGACCAGCCCGTCCACCGCCAGGGTCCAGTTCGCCTCGCTCACCCGCGGAACGATGCCGAGATCGAGCACCGGCCAGGTCTCCACCAGGCGCTGGCCCGGCGGCAGGCGGTCGCGCGCCGGGTCGGCGGTCTCCCCGGTCAGGCCCCGGCCCTCCCGCGCCCATTGCTCCTTGGTGGCGATCAGCTTGTCGCGGATCCGGCCGTCCTGTGGCACGTCCTGCGGATCATCTTGAGGAAGCTCGTCGGCCATGGCGGTCCTCCGAAGGGGTGGATCGGCAGCGATGTCTCTGGTGACCGGTACGGATTTATGCATGGATGGGGGCTGGTGTCAGCGCCGATCCCACGGTTTCTTGCGGTGCGAAAGGCTGATCCGCTACCCTTCCGTCCCATTTTCCACGGTTGGGCCGGAAATAGACGGTTCGGACGGTTGCCCTGCCCCTGTTCACACCCTGCCTTGCTCTGGTAGCATGTCCGCTATGCATTACCTGCCATGTTGCCGCCCATGACCACCGCCCTGCCCGTCGCCCCGCAAACCGATGCGGCGCCCTCCGGGCTGGGACGGGCCCGGCTGGAGGAGGACGAGCTGGACATGGCCCCGGAAGAAGCAGCGGGATTGCAATGGCTGGACGCGCTCGCCACGCCGCTGTGGCTGCTCCGCCCCGATGGGTTGACCGTGTGGCTGAACGGCGCCGCCCGCGCGCTGATCGGCCTGGAGCGCGACGCGCCCGCCGCCGCCGTCCGGGTCAGCCTGTCCAGCCGGTTCCCCGCCGCGTTGGAGCAGGCCGCCGCGGGGCGGGCGGTGGACGCGCGGGCGACCGTCCACGCTCCCCTGACCCTGCCGCTGGAGGTGGACCTCCGGCTGGTTCCGGCGCCGCGCCCGAGCGGGCTGATCCTGGCTGAAGCCCCCGCCGACAGCGGCGCCCGGCAGGAGATGATGCGGCTGAACGAGCAGCTCATCGCGCTGTCCTACGCCTATCCCGACATCCGCTTCGAACTGCTGCGCGACGGCACCATCCTCGACTTCGCCGCCGCCAGCCCAGGCGACCTGAACGTCCCCGCCGAGCGCTTCCTGGCGCACCGCGTGCAGGAGGTGCTGCCCGATCCCGCCGCCGGGATGCTGGCCGCGGCGCTCGGCCGGCTGAACGAAGGGCAGACGGTCATCGGCCTGGACTTCTCCCTGCCGCCGCCTCCTGGCCAGACCGGGGCTGGCCAGACGGGAGCCGGACAGATGGCGGGCACCAAATTCTTCGAGGCGCGGCTGGTCGCCCTGCCCGACAGCGACCGCGTGATGTGCAGCATCCGCAACGTCACGGAGCGGGTGCTGGCGGAAAGCGCGGCCCGGCGCGCCCATCATCTGCTGTCCGACGCCATCGAATGCATCACCGAGGGCTTCGTTCTGTACGACGCCCAGGACCGGCTGGTCCTGTGCAACGGGCGTTATCGGGAATTGTTTTCCGCCAACACCGACCTCATAACGCCGGGTGCCCGGTTCGAGGAGGTGCTGCGCGGCGGGGTGGAACGGGGCGTCTATCAGGTGCCGGACGGCGATCTGGATAGCTGGATCGAACGGCGCATCGAGCAGCACCGAAGCGCCGGCGCTCCGATGGAGGTGCAGCTTCACGACGGGCGCTGGATCCGCATCGAGGAGTGGCGGACCCACGAGGGCGGAACCGTCGGCATCCGCGCCGACATCACCGATCTGAAAGCCCGCGAGGCTGAGTTGAGCGCCGCCCGCGACGAGGCCGAACAGGCCAACCAGCGCAAGTCCGACTATGTCCACCATTTGAGCCACGAGCTGCGCACGCCGCTGAACGCCGTGCTCGGCTTCGCCCAGATCATCCATGACGAGATGATGGGGCCGAACAACCCGCGCTACCGCGAATATGCCGGGCAGATCGCGGCGGCCGGCGTCTATATGCTGGACCTCATCAACAACCTGCTCGACCTCGCGCGGATCGAGGCGGGGCGGATGGACCTGCACGAGGAGGCCTGCAACCTGTCCCTGCTGGTCGACCTGACCTTCGGCATGATGCAGCCGCGGGCGTGCGAGGCGGCAGTTGCGCTGTGCATGGAAATTCCCGACGATCTGCCGAGCCTGCACGGCGACGCCTCGCAGATCCGGCAGATGCTGACCAACCTGATCGGCAACGCCATCAAGTTCGCCCCCGCCAAGGACGGGCGCGTGCGGGTGGGTGCGGAGCTGACGGAGGATGGCGGCATCGCGCTGACCGTCGCCGACAACGGCATCGGCATGCGCCCCGAACAAATTCCAGTGGCGTTGGACGCCTTCGGGCAGGTGCATGGCCACAATCCGGGCCGCGACCGGGCGGCGGAGCGCGGCTCCGGCCTGGGGCTGCCGCTGACCCGCGCGTTGATCGCGCTGCACGGCGGCACCTTCCACATCGACAGCCGGCTCGGGGCCGGAACGACCGTGCGCCTGACCTTCCCGCCCTGCCGGGTCGGTGGGGGCATGCGACGGCCCTGAAGACTGGAAACGACACGCGCTGAAACGCGTGCCTTGAAACGCGCAACGAAACGCGCAACGGCCGCGCGCGCTGGAGGCGCGGCGGCCGTGGACTCACAAGACGAAACCCGCAGGAAAGACGGGCGGCCTGTCGAGGCGCGCTGGCTTGGCCTTAGGCTGGCTTGGCCTTAGGCGGCCTTGCGGACGGCGGCAGCCTCGGAGAAGACCTTGACGACCTGCTCGACGAAAGCGGCCAGTTCGTCATGACCCAGCGCCGTGATGGTCACGTTGTCCACCACCAGGGCCTCGTCGCTGATCTTGCCGCCGGCGGCTTCCAGCTCGGCGCGGACGGCCTCGGGGGCAGCCAGAGTGCGGCCCTTCAGCTTGCCCGGGATGGCCAGGAGCTGGATGCCCTGGTCGATCGCGGCGATCGGCTTGCCGGCGTCCAGGAAGTGGCCGACGATGCGGCGGGTGTGGGCGCTCTGCTGGAGCTTGGTGACGCTGCGCTCGCCACCCGGCAGCAGCAGCATGTCATAGTCGGCACCCAAAACCTCGCCGACCTGCTTGTCCACCGGGAAGTAATGGCCCCAGGACTTACCGTGCCAGCCGTTCACCAGTCCCTGCTCGGGAGAAATCGTACGAAGAGTAGCGCCGGTCTTGAGGAGAGCCCGTTGCGGCTCCGTCATCTCCAGTTCCTCAAAGCCGTTGGCGACGAGAATGGCAATGCTCTTTCCTGCGAGGGGTTGATCCATACTGTCTTGTCCTTTCATCGTTCAACCAGTGTGTGCGGGCCACCGCCGAGGAATGCGCCGTCGGGGAAAAGAAACGGCGCACGCCGCGCAAGGTCTTGCGCGGCGATGGAACCCGCAGCCGGCCCTCGTCAGGTGAGGTCCGGCGGGGGGGCGGTCACGCCCCTGATCGGTTTGTGGTGAGCATGGAACACAAGTGGCGGCAACGAGGTCCCAAGTCAATGGCTTATTCCGCACTGCAACGCAGCTTCCCCACCGTCGGGCAGGGCTGCCGACGCGGCAATTTCGCGGTCGCGCTCAAGACTTAATCACGATTTCCCGGTGGTGTCGGTTGGGATGGCGCAGGTCAGCCATGCCGTCATGGCGCGGCTGTGACAACGAATGGTCGTAAGAAAAGCGGGTTGGCGCAAAAAGAAGCGGCCGGGGGCGGACCCCCGGCCGTTTGAAGTCAATAGCGTCAGCCGTTCGAAGAGATCCGGCTCGCACACCGGATCGGGAACCACCGGTCACCGGGGCGGGGGGCCGAAGCCAACCGTCCGGAGGATCGGCGCAAACCGGTCATACGACCCGAGCCGGGGAGGCTGCCGCGATGGGCGGCCGTATGACCCTTTCACACTTTGCGGGGCAAAGTGCTGTCTCGTTCGAGGCGGGCGCGTCCGGCGGATGGAACCGGACGCGCCCTGCTGTGGATCAATGGAACTGATCGGCCTCGGTGGAGTCCTTGTAGGCGGTGGTGGAGGACTGGCCGCCCGAGATCGCCGTGGCGACCGCGTCGAAGTAGCCGGTGCCGACCTCGCGCTGGTGCTTGGTCGCGGTGTAGCCCTCGGCCTCCGCCGCGAATTCCGCCTCCTGCAGCTCCGAGTAGGCGGCCATGCCGCGCGCCGCGTAGCCCTTGGCCAGCTTGAAGGCCGAGTAGTTCAGGCTGTGGAAGCCGGCCAGCGTCACGAACTGGAACTTGTAGCCCATGGCGCCGATCTCGCGCTGGAACTTGGCGATGTCCGCCTCGTCCAGGTTGGCCTTCCAGTTGAAGCTCGGCGAGCAGTTGTAGGCCAGCAGCTTGTTCGGGAACTCCTTGCGGATCGCCTCGGCGAAGCGCTTGGCCTCCTCCAGGTTCGGACGCGAGGTCTCCCACCACAGCAGGTCGGAGTAGGGGGCGTAGGACAGGCCGCGGGCGATGCAATGCTCGACACCCGTGCCCTTCTTCAGGCGGAAGAAGCCCTCCGAGGTGCGGCCGGCGTCGAAGTCGATGAAGGGATGGTCGCGCTCGTCAACGTCGGAAGTGATGAGCTGAGCGGACTCCGCGTCGGTGCGGCAGAGCACGATGGTCGAGGTGCCCATGGTGTCGGCGGCCAGACGGGCGGCGTTCAACGTGCGGATGTGCTGCTGCGTCGGGATCAGCACCTTGCCGCCGAGATGGCCGCACTTCTTCTCCGACGCGAGCTGGTCCTCGAAGTGGACGCCCGAGGCGCCGGCCTTGATCATCGCCTTCATCAGCTCGAAGACGTTCAGCGGGCCGCCGAAGCCGGCCTCGGCATCCGCGATGATCGGCGCGAACCAGTAGGTGTCGCCCTTGCCCTCGGCGGTCTGGATCTCGTCGGCGCGCTTGAAGGTGTTGTTGATGCGCTCGACCACCGCCGGCACCGAGTTGGCCGGGTACAGGCTCTGGTCCGGGTACATCTGGCCGGCCAGGTTGGCGTCGCCGGCGACCTGCCAGCCCGACAGGTAGATGGCCTTCAGGCCGGCCTTCACCGCCTGCATCGCCTGGTTGCCGGTCAGGGCGCCCAGCGTGTTGATGTACGGCTCGGTGTTCAGCAGCTCCCACAGGCGCTGTGCGCCCATCTCAGCCAGCGTGTACTCGATCTTGACCGAGCCGCTGAGGCGCTTCACGTCGTCCTGGGTGTAATCGCGCTTGATGCCTTCGAAGCGCGCGGCGCGGAGAGCGGCCTTGGTCTTTTCATCGAGCGACATGGTCGTTTTCCTTCTTTTCGTCACCGTTGCGCTGCTTTTGAGCGCTGCCCTGACAAAACAACTAAAACGGCCTTCGCTGCCTTGCAACATGCCCTTGTTTGTAAAAGGGTCTGTTTGTAAACTGCCGTCAGAAAAGTTCTGTAAATCAGTAAATATTGTAAATCTGCTCAGCTGGAGTTCGGGTGGTCATGGACAAGAAGGCGATGCTGGGTCCGAAGGTGCGTCGGCTGCGCCGCGACCATGGGCTGACCCAGGCCCAGATGGCCGAGCAGTTGGGCATCTCCCCCAGCTACCTGAACCTGATCGAGCACAACCAGCGCCCGGTCACCGTGCCGCTGCTGCTGAAGCTTGGGCAGCAATTCGGGGTGGATCTGCAGAGCTTCGCGGAGGACGAGGAGAGCCGCCTCGTCGCTGGCCTGCGCGAAGTGTTCGCCGATCCGTTGTTCGACGGCTCCGACATCAAGAACCAGGACTTCCGCGAACTGGCGGCGGTCGCTCCGACGCTGGGGCAGGCGGTGGTGGCGCTCTACCGCGCCTTCCGCACCAGCCGCGACGATCTGCAGACCCTGTCGGAGCGGGTGGCCGACCGCGAGAAGCTGCATCTGGTCCAGACCTCCTCCTTCCCGCAGGACGAGGTGCGGGACCTGTTCCAGGCCCATTCCAACCATTTCGCCGAGCTTGAGGCGGCGGCGGAGGAGCTGTGGCAGGAAGGGCGGCTGGAGAAGGGCGACCTCTACCGGGGCCTGACCGACTATCTGCTGAACAACCACAGCGTCCGCGTCCGGCTGCTGCCCTCCGACATCATGGGCTATGCGGTGCGCCGGTTCGACCGGCACGGGCGGCGCATCCTGCTGTCGGAGATGCTGGCGCCGTCCGGGCGCAACTTCCAGCTCGCCTGCCAGATCGCCCTGCTGCGCCACCGCGACCTGCTGAACCAGATCGTGGAGGCGTCGGGTCTGACCGGCGACGAGGCGCGGCGGCTGGCCCGCATCGGGCTGGCCAACTATTTCGCGGCGGCGGTGGTGATGCCCTACGCCCGTTTCTGGGAGGCGGCCAATCAGGTTCGATACGATATCGAAATATTACGGCGCCGGTTCGATGCCTCGTTCGAGCAGGTCTGTCAGAGGCTGACCACGCTGCAGCGGCCAGGGGCGAAGGGGGTGCCCTTCTTCCTGATGCGGGTGGACAGCGCCGGCAACGTGTCCAAGCGCTTTTCCGGCGCCGGTTTCCACTTGGCGCGCTTCGGCGGCGGCTGCGCCCGCTGGATCGTCTACGAGGCCTTCCGCACGCCGGGAAAGATTCACAGCCAGCTGGCTCAGATGCCCGACGGCACCACCTATTTTTCCATCGCCCGCACGGTGGTGAAGGCCGGCGGCGGCTTCCGCAGCCCGCCGCAGCAATTCGCCATCGCGCTGGGCTGCGACCTCCAGCACGCGGCGCAGATCACCTATGCGGACGGTGTGGATCTGGAAAACACCGAGGCGGCGACGCCCATCGGTGTGAATTGCCGGCTCTGTCCGCGGCTGGACTGCTCGCAACGCGCCTTCCCACCGCTGAACCATCGCCTGATTGTCGATGAGAATCTGCGCGGTCTGTCGCCCTATCTCTTCGCCCCGCCGGCGGGAGAGTAAGGCTGTTTATTCCGCAATGCCGTCTTGTGGTAACCGAAAGGCCACAACAAAATTGTTGGTATAAATTAGTGGTCTGTTGACGAATTTGTTGTTAAAGAAGTGTGCTGCAATGCGGCACGGCTTGGCTTCTGAAACGACACCGGCCACAGCATGCCGGTCACCGAAACGGACCTGCGGATTCCATGAGCAATCTGATTCATGAGCGCGTCCTGCGCGTTCACCACTGGACGGACACGCTGTTCAGCTTCACCACCACGCGCGATCCCTCGTTCCGTTTCGATCCCGGACAGTTCACCATGATCGGCCTGGAGGTGAACGGCCGTCCGCTGCTGCGCGCCTACAGCCTGGTCAGCGCCAGCTACGAGGAGACGCTGGAGTTCTTCTCGATCAAGGTGCAGGACGGCCCGCTGACCTCGCGCCTCCAGCACCTCAAGGAAGGCGACACGCTGCTGGTCAACCGCAAGGCGACGGGCACGCTGGTCACCGACAACCTGCTGCCGGGCCGCAACCTCTACCTGCTCAGCACCGGCACCGGCCTCGCCCCGTTCCTCAGCATCATCAAGGACCCGGAGATGTACGCCCGGTTCGACAAGGTGATCCTGACCCACACGACGCGTACGGTGGGCGAGCTGGCGTACGCCGACATCATCAACACCGTCCTGCCGGAGAACGAGTTCTTCGGGGAGGATGTGGCGCAGAAGCTGATCTATTACCCGACCGTGACGCGCGAGTCGTTCCGCAACCAGGGCCGAATCACCGACCTGATCCGCAACGGCAAGCTGTTCTCGGACGTCGGGCTGGCCCCCTTCGACCGCGAGGTCGACCGCGTGATGATCTGCGGCAGCCCGGCCATGCTCGACGAGACCAGCGGCATCATGAACGAGCTGGGCTTCTCCATGGGCCATAACGGCGAACCCGGTCATTACGTGATCGAAAAGGCTTTTGTGGAACGCTGAGCGGAATCGCTGGAATAAAGCGGGCCGTGGTTCGTTGATGGATCGTGACGATGGCACGTCATCAACTCCAGTCGGCCCGATCGGGCCAGACCGGTCCTTGACGGGCGCGCCTCCCTCCCGGGGGCGCGCCCGTTTTCCTTCTGGAACCAACCCGGTTCGCCAGACCGTTTTGCCGATCCCGCATTTGGTGTAGACATCCCCTCCATGCGCCTCATCACGATCCTCGCCGTGCTGCTTGTGGCCGGCCTCGCGAATTTTGCCGTCTGGTCGCTGCCGAACCAGCCGGTGCCGCTCGACCCGCCGCCCGGCGGCAAGCTGAAAAGCGTGTCCTTCGCACCCTTCCGCGACGGGCAGAGCCCGCTGACGCAAAAATTCCCCAGCACGGAGCAGATCGACGAGGATCTGGCGGCCCTCGCCCCGCAGGTGGCGGGGGTGCGCACCTACACCTCGCTGGAAGGGCTGGAGGTGGTGCCGGAGCTGGCGCGTCGCCACGGCATGCAGGTCACCATGGGGGCGTGGCTGTCGTCGCGGCTGGACAAGAACGAGAAGGAGGTCGCCTCCCTCATCGACCTCGCCAACCGTTACCCGGACGTCATCGCCCGCGTGATCGTCGGCAACGAGGTGCTTCTGCGCCGCGAGCTGACGCCGGAGCAGGTGGCCGGCTACATCGACCGCGTGAAGGCGGCGGTGAAGCAGCCGGTGTCCTACGCCGACGTCTGGGAGTGGTGGCTGAAATACCCGCAGATCGCGGATCACGTCGATTACCTGACCATCCACCTGCTGCCCTATTGGGAGGACGTGCCGACCGATGTGGCCGGCGCCATGGAGCGCATCCGCGGCAGCTACCGCACGATCGCCCAGCGCTTCCCCGGCAAGCCGATCCTGGTCGGTGAGACCGGCTGGCCGACGGAGGGCCGGTCGCGCGGCGCCGCGGTCACCGGGCTGGTCAACAAGGCCAAGTTCGTCAACGGCTTCGTCCGCCTCGCCGAACAGGAGGGCTTCGACTACAACGTGATCGAGGCCTTCGACCAGGGCTGGAAGGCCAAGCTGGAGGGCACGGTGGGCGGCCACTGGGGCCTCTACACCGCCGACCGTCAGGCCAAGTTTGCCCTGGCCGGGCCGGTGGTGGAGAACCGCCAATGGCCGATGCTGTTCGGCGTCTCCTCCGGCCTCGCGCTGGCGCTCGTCATCGGACTGACCCTGCGCGGCCGTCCGCTGACCTCCGGGGCCTTCGCCGCCCTGGCCTTCCTGGCGCAGGCGCTGTCCACCCTCTACGTCCACGCCGTCTGGGGGGCGCTGCACGGCAAGCATTACCCGCAGGACGTGGCGCTGTCGGTCGTCATGCTGGCGGCAACGGGCGTTCTGTCGATGGCCGTCCTGCTGGCCGCCCGGCGGGCGCTGGGCAGCGGCGGTCTGGCGCTGGAGCCGCTGGCCCCGCTGCGCGGCCGTCCGGCGCTGTCGCGGCTGGAGACGGTGGGCAAGGCCGCCGCCGTGGCCCTCGCCCTGCTGGGGATCGTCTGGAGCTTCCTGATCGTGTTCGACGGACGCTACCGCGACTTCCCCAACGGGTACTTCGCCCTGCCGGCGCTCGGCCTGCTGGCGCTCGGCGCCATGCGTGCAACACGGCGTCCGGAGGGCACGGGGGCGCTGGCCGCCTGGGGCATCGGCGGGCTGTTCCGCCCCGCCGTCCCAGTCGCCGATTCCCCGGTGGCCGATGCTCCGGCGAGTGGCCTGTGCGGCGCCGTCCGCCGCCTGCCGCTGGAGTCGGCGCTGGCCGTCCTGCTGCTGCTCGGCGCGCTGCTGACCGTGCTGGCGGAAGGCGTGGTGCCGATGGAGTCGCTGATCTACGGGCAGCTTCCCTTCATGGAGGCCCTGCACGAGGTGGTGTGGACCAGCCCGAACTGGGAAGCGCTGTCCTGGGCCGGTCTTCAGCTTCTGCTGGCGGTGCCCTACGCCGCCACCGTCCTGGCCGTCCGCTGTGGCGAAACCGCCCGCGCCGGCCACCAGTGGGTCCGCATCGCCGGGCAGTGACCGGTTCCCCCTCTCCCGCTTGGCGTGGGAGAGGGGGCCTGCTCCGCTTCAGGCTGCCTTCTCGCTCTTCCGGCTGCCCTGGTGCTCCGTGGTCCAGCGCTTGGGGTCGTGCAGATAGGCGTGGATTTCGCCCTGGGCCTGCCCGTCCAGGTAATGGCCGCGGTTCGCCACCTCCAGCACGTCCCACCAGGTCGCCAGCGCGTGCATCGTGATGCCCAGCGGGGCCAGATGCTCCTGGATCTCGTCGAAGATCCCGTACTGGAACAGCACGAACAGGTCGCGCACGTCGCAGCCCGCCTCCTTCAGCGGCTGGGCGAAGCGAGCTTTGCGATGGCCGTCGGCGGCGATCTGCTCGACCAGAAGCACGCGCCAGCCCGGCTCCACCCGCCCTTCGATCCGGTGCTTGTAATCCTGCTGGCCCTCCGGCACCTCCTTGCGCACGAAGACGAGGGGAAGCTCCAACCGATCGGCGATCAGCGCGGCCCAGGGTACGCCGGCTCCCTCGGCGGCGGCGATGGCGTCCAATTCGCCGTCGCCGATCTCCTGCCCGATCATCCGCAGCGCGAAGTCGAGCACCTCGTCGCGCACCGGAGGGTAGGAGAGCAGCCGCCGCCCCTCCAGATGGACCGGGCTGACCAGCCCCGAGCCGTGGCGGCAGAGATGGTCCGGGTCGTACCGGACGCAGCCGGTTTCGATCAGATGGCGGGCCACGCTGATGGCCCCTTCGCGCAGCTCGATGTCCCAAGCGTCCGGTATCATGGCCTGCCCCCGTCTTTTTCGCGTTGTTTTTTCAGCTTCGTTTTTTTCGCCTCACACCTTTCTCCCGATGATCACCCGTTCGGGGCGGGCCGCAACCCCTCCACACGCGCCGGGGTGGGCGCTTTGGTGGTAGCCGGAACGGGGGGAGACAACGCGCCGCAGCCTCCCTCCGCCTGCAGTCGTGTGTGCCCAGGTGCCGGAGCGGTTGACACGAACCGCGACAAGCGTTGAAAAAGAGAATCGAATTGTAGCCATGCAGCTTTGGCAGAGCGGGGCGGGGAGCGGCGATGTCGGACATCCAGGGCTGGAGCCAGGACGATGACGACGATCTGTTGTTCGCCGACGAGGACGCTCCGGACTCGTCCTCCGCGACGTCCGGCTCCGCCGCCGCCCCTTGGAAGCTGCTGATCGTCGATGATGATCCGGAGGTGCACGCGATCACCCGCGTGGTGCTGAACGACGTGACCTTCGACGGGCGGCGCCTGCAGTTCCTGTCCGCCCATTCGGGGGTCGAGGCGCGGGCGATCCTGAGCGAGCACCCCGACATCGCCGCCGTCCTGCTGGACGTGGTGATGGAAACGGAGGACGCCGGCCTGCGGCTGGTGCATCACATCCGCGAGGTGCTGGGCAACCGGCGGGTCCGCATCATCCTGCGCACCGGCCAGCCCGGACAGGCGCCGGAGCGGCAGGTGATCGTCAGCTACGACATCAACGACTACAAGGCCAAGAGCGAGCTGACCGCCCAGAAGCTGTTCACCGCCACGGTGGCGGCCCTGCGCTCCTACCAGCACATCGATGCGATCGAGCGCAACCGGCAGGGGCTGGAGACGATCGTCGACGCCGCCAGCGCCCTGTTCGAGCAGCGCTCCATGGACCGCTTCGCCATTGGCGTGGTGGAGCGGGTCGCCGCTCTGCTGCCGCGGGCGGCAGGCGCCTTCCTGTGCGCGGTGCCGCCCGGCCGAAATCCGGAAAGCCCAAATCTTGAAGGCCAAGCGCCGGACGGCCGGCCTTGGGAGGCGGTGGTGCTGTGCGGGACCGGCGTTTTCGCCGAGGCCACCGGCCGGCCGGTCGGCGCCGTGCTGCCCGAGGCGGTCTGCGCCGACATCGCTGCCGCCCTGGCCCGGGGCCGCAGCCTGCACCGCGACGACCACAGCGTCGCGCTCTTCCACACCCAGAGCCCCGGCCCCGGCGCGCTGTTCATCGGCGGGCACGGCGGCCTGCCGGAGGTGGAGCGGCGGCTGCTGGAGATCTTCTGCTCCCGGATGTCGGTCGGGTTCGACAACGTGTCGCTGTACGAACAGCTCCGCCTCGCGCAGATCGCCACGGTGCACGCCCTCGGCAAGCTGGCCGAATACAAGGACGAGGTCACCGGGGAGCATGTCCGGCGCATCGGCCGCTGGGCCACCGCCATCGCAAGGGAGCTCCAGGCGCGGGGTGCCTGCGGCGGTGACGCCGACGACCGGTTCTGCGAGCTGATCGGGCTGGCCAGCATGCTGCACGACGTCGGCAAGGTCGCCATCCCCGACCAGATCCTGCGCAAGCCCGGCAAGCTGGACCCCGAGGAGATGGTCCAGATGCGCGAGCACGCCACCATCGGCGGGCGCATCCTGCGCGACGCCTCCGGCCCGGTCGGCGGGCGCAGCTACCTGTCGATGGGGGCGGAGATCGCCGAGAGCCACCACGAGAAGTTCGACGGCACCGGCTATCCCCACGGGCTGGCGGGCGACGCCATTCCGCTGTCGGGCCGCATCGTGGCGGTCGCCGACGTCTACGATGCCCTGCTGCATCGCCGCCCCTACAAGGAGGCGTGGGAGCTGGCGGCGGTGGTCGATCTGATTCGCGCCGAGGCGGGCCGGCATTTCGACCCGCGCGTCGTCGACGCCTTCGTCGCGATCCTGGAGCGCGGCGGGCCGGAGGCGTAGACCAGCCCCCGGCCGCACCGTTCTTTTTTACGAGCCCCGGCCTTTTCAAGAGCCTTGGCTGAGCGCCTCGGCCAGCGCGCGGTCGGGGTGGTTCCCGCCGACGATGAGCTGCATGGAGCCGGTCGGCACCTCCACCCCCAGCTCCTCGAAGCGCTTCCTCATGCGGCGGTTGAACTCGCGCGACACGCCCCACTGCCGGGTCGGGCGGGTCTTGAAGCGCGCGGTGATCAGCTGGGTCGAGTCGGGCTGGAACTTGTCCAGGCCCATGACCTCCAGCGGCGCCATGATGTCGGGCGCGAACAGCGCGTCGGTCTGCAGGCCGGTGCCGATCTCCTTCAGCAGCTCGATCACGCGGTCCGGGTCCTCACGGTAGGCGACCCGCACCTCGAACAGGGCGTAGGAGAAGTCCTTCGACATGTTCTTGACGGTGCTGACCGAGTTGAAGGGCACGGTGTGGATGGCGCCCGAGCCGTCGCGCAGCCGGATCGAGCGGATGGAGATGGCCTCGACCACACCGGAATGGCCGCCGCCCACATCCACCACGTCGCCGATGGAAATGCTGTCCTCGAACAGGATGAACAGGCCGGTGATGATGTCCTTGACCAGCGTCTGCGACCCGAAACCGACGGCCAGACCGACCACACCGGCACCGGCCAGCAGCGGCGCGATGTTGACGCCCAGCTCCGACAGGGTGATCAGCGACACCATGGTCACCAGCACCACCAGGAAGGCGTTGCGCAGCAGCGGCAGCAGGGTGCGCACCCGCGCGCTGCGCTCAATCCGCGTGCCGTTGCGGTCGGTGGAGGCGAGGAAACGCTCGATCATCGCGCTCACCACCTCCCAGGCGACGATGGAGCCGACCAGCAGAAGGCCGATGGTGACCGTGCTGCGCAGGATGCGCTGGCCGAGTCGCGTGTCCGTCCAGGCCAGCGTGTCGAAGCCCCAGCCGTAGAGGATCATCATCGCGGCACCGACCCAGATCACCGTCTTCACCACCCGGTGCAGGAAGGGCAGGTAGAGGGAGGCGCGGTCCTTCAGCGGCGGCAGGGCGCCCTGGCTGTCCGGAACCATGCGCAGGCCGCGGCGCAGGCCCCGGTTGATGCCGTTGACCAGCAGCCGGGCGATCACCGCGACCAAGATGGTGGTCCCGGTGGCGCGGGCCAGATACTCGAACCCGCCATAGACGTTCAGCACCCAGACGCCGAAGGTTACCACGACATAGATGATCGCCAGAACGTGCCAGACGTCGGCGAAGCGGCGGCGGGCGGAGCGCAGGACGGCGCCCTGGCCCTCCGACTCGCGCTCCGCGGTGGCTGCCGGGTCGCCATCGCCGGACAGCGGGTTGCCGTGCATCCAGTCGGCGACGATGCGGCGGTTCTGCAGGATCAGCGCGATCAGCATGCCGGCGATCGCCAGCCCGAGCAGCTTCAGCAGCGCGCCGTAGGCGCCGAGCGGCAGGCCCAGCACATAGGCGCCCTCCGCCAGGAAATAGCCGTAGACGCCGACCGCGGCCAGCCGGCGGACCCAGCGGTAGAGGCGCAGCGCGTTGGCGTCGCCCATCCGCACCATCCGCAGGGACGGCGCGAAGGGCGAGATCAGGATGCGGGCGGCGACCAGCAGGATCTGCAGTATGACGGTGGCGTTGATGACGGCCAGCGCGACCAGCCGGACGCGCGGCCCCGGCTCGCTGACCGACAGGATGGCGTAGGCGACGACGATGAAGGCGGCGATGGGGGCCAGTTCCAGCAGCGCGCGGCCGAGCAGCAGCGGCAGGCGCACCAGCGCCGTGGTGCCACGGCGGGCGGCCAGGGCGTTGCGCGGGCGGGCGAGCAGCCAGCCGACGAAGCGCCCGATCGCCAGACCGGCGGTCAGGATCATCGTCAACTGGATGGCGATCTGCACCCAGCGATCGCGGGCCGACGGGTCGACCATCTGCCGGTTCGCCCACTCGATGGCGCCGGGCAGTTCCTTGAACACGTTGCCGACCTGGACGAGCTGGCGGCTCAGCACGTCCATGCGCTCGGCCAGGAAGGACAGGGCGCTGGCGCCGATGGTCTCGGGCAGGGTGCTGGCCGCTGGGGCCTCCTCGGCCTTGGCCTGCTCCAGCCCCTTCTGCGCGGCGACCAGCGCCTTCAGCTGCTCGACCAGCCGGGCGCGGGCCGCCGGGTCCTCCAGCGTCGTGATCATCGCCTGCATCTGCTCGGGCGTCGGATCGGGCGAGGCGGCGGGTTCCGCGGGGGCCGCGGCGGCCGGGGCCGGCATGGCGGCGCCCGGAACGGGGCCGGCGGCCAGCGACGGCGAAGCGAAGCCGGCGAGAAGCAGCAGAAGGACGGCGAGTGCGCCCATGCAGGGGACCGTCCACCGGGTGCGTGCGCGAAGCATCCCTGTCCTTTTCTGTGATTTCAGCAATGCGGGCGTGAAGGCCGGGGACGTTATCCCGTGCCCGCCTCCTTGCCAACCCGCGCAGTTTCAGACCTTTTTGGGACGGAATTGCGGCCCCGCCCAAGGCGTTGGCGGCCCTTGCGAGGCGGTTATGGGGCTTTTCCGTCCTCTTGGACCTCGTCCTGCGCGACATGGCAGGCGACTCGGTGGCCCGGCGCCACGGGGTCGAGCGTCGGCGGGACCTGGGCGCAGCCGTCGTGGGCGAGCGGGCAGCGCAGCCGCAGGGCGCAGCCGGTCGGCGGGCGCAGGGGGGAGGGCGGATCGCCGTGCAGCGCCGGGCGGGCGAGGCCCGACGCCGCGATCAGCGCGCGGCTGTAGGGGTGGCGCGCCGCGGCGGCCAGAACCGCACTGTCCGCCGACTCGACGATTCGGCCGAGCAGGAGCACCAGCGCCCGCCGCGCGATCCGCAAGCCTTCTGCCGCGTCCTGGGTGGCGTAGAGCAGGGCCAGCCGGCGGCGGCGGCGGATCGCCTGCAGCAGGTCCAGGAAGTCGGCCCGCTCCGCCCCCTCGTCGAGCGTCGCCGCCGGCTCGTCGCAGACCAGCAGGCGCGGTTCCGGCAGCAGGGCGCGGGCCAGCCCGGCGCGCGCCGCCTCCGCCGGTAGGAGTGCGCCGGGGTACAGGTCGAGGACCGCCGCGGGCAGCCCGATCTCCTCCAGCGCCTCGGCCAGCCGCGCAGCGCGGTCGGCGGCGGATTGGGCGGTGGACCGGGTGGGCTGCAGCGACTCCAGCGTCTCGGCGAACTGCGCGCCGATGGTCATCAGCGGGTCGAAGGCGGCCAGCGGATCGGGGAAGAGGATTTGCAGATCCCGCCGCGCCCGGCGCATCGCCTCCGGCGGGGCGGCGGCGAGGTCGGTCCCCAGCCAGGACACCTGACCGCCGACCGGCGGCACCAGCCGCAGGATTGCGCGGGCCAGCACCGACTTGCCGCTGCCCGTCTCGCCGAGCAGGGCCAGCGTCTCGCCCTCGGCCAGAGCGATGGACAGGCCGTCCACGACGGTCAGCCAGCGCTCCTCGCCGCGCCAGCTCCGCCCCAGCGGAAAGGCGACGCGCCTGTCTCTTATACACATCTGACGCTGCCGACGATTATACGC
>NZ_JAUQTX010000350.1:0-5266 GCF_059803775.1 Azospirillum sp. UFLA03-27
CGCTAACGCAGGGGAGGGGATTTTTTTGCCCCCTCCCCTGCGCAGCGGGGGAGGGCCGGGGTAGGGGCAATACCGCCCAAATTAGACGCCCTAAGGCATTTCGCGTTTCGACTTCGAAAGCCGCCATAGGTTGCCTAAACTTCAAAACGACACAACCTTAAGACGCTTTCGATTTCGAAACCCTTCACTCCCCCAGCAGATCGTCGATGCGCATCCGCAAGTCCCTCAGCAGCTCGCGATGCTCCTTCTGCATCGCGTTGCTGACCGAGTCGATGGCCTTCAGCTCCTTCTCGATGCGGTTGATCGAGCGGCCCAGCACGCGCATCGGCTCCACCGAGCCCGGCGCCTTGGACGCCCGCGCCGCGCGCACCGACTGCACCGTCAGCCCGCCGGTGCGCGCCGACTGCCACAGCCGCCGCACCTCCCCCTCGTCGCCGACGAAGGCCAGCTCGACCAGGGCGGAGCGGGACACCGCGTCGGGGTTCTCCCGATACTCGCGGAGAATGTCGACGGGCAGGTCCAGCACCTTCAGACGCTTCGACACCTCGGCCTCCGAGCAGCCGAGCACCGCGGCGACCTCCGCCTGGGCATAGCCGTGGCTGTCGATGAGCTGGGTCAGGCCGCGGGCCAGATCGATGGCGTCCAGATCCACGCGCTGGACGTTCTCGATCAGCGCGATCTCCTCCGCCTTGCCCTTGGTGATGATGGCGGCGATGGTCGGACGGCCGAGCATCTGGTGGGCGCGCAGGCGGCGTTCGCCAGCCACGAGGCGGTAGACGCCCTTCTCCGCCGTCTCCTGCACCAACACCGGCTGCTGAAGCCCATGCCGCTCGATGGAGGCGGCGAGCGAGGCGAGCGCGGTCTCGTCGAAGACGGTGCGCGGCTGGTTGGGATCGGTGCGGATGGCGGCGACGTCGGCCTCGATCAGCCGGGGCAGGGCGCCGGTCAACCCGAACAGCCGGTCGGTCTCCAGGGCCGGGGCGGCGGTCTTCGCCTGCAGGACCGTGGCGGCGGTCTGGCGGGTCAGCTTCTTAGGCGGCATCGGACGACTCCCGGATGCGTCCGGTGGCCTTCAGAAGGGCACCGGCGATGGCGGCGTAGCTTTCCACGCCCGGCGCGCCGATGTCGGCGTCCAGCGTGATGACATTGGCCCCGGCGGCCTGCGCGTAGATGGTCGCGCGCGGCACCGGCGGGAAGACCCGGTAATCCTCGCCCCAGAGCCGGCCGATGTCCTCCAGCGAGGAGCGGTCCTGCGTCTGGCGGGGATTGAGCATGGTCGGCAGGACGCCCAGCACCCGCAGGTTCGGGTTCAGCCGCCGCTGGATCTTCGTCACCGTGTCCAGGAAGGCGTTCACGCCCAGGATGGCGTGCGGCTCCGCCTGGCAGGGGATCAGCACATAGTCCGCCGCGGTCAGCGCGTTGATGGTGACCGCCCCCAGGTTCGGCGCGCAGTCGATCAGGATGAAATCATACGCGCCGCGCACCGCGTCCAGCATCTCCGCCATGGCGGTCTGGGCATTGGTCAGGTTGCCGGGCAGCTCGGTGTCGGCGCTGGCGAGCGCGATGCTCGACGGTACGACGTCCAGCCCTTCCACGCTGGTCGGGCGGATGACCTCGGCCAGCTTCGCCTTGCCCATCAGCGCGTGGTAGAGCACCCTGCCCTGCTCGGTCAGCGCCACCACGTCGGTCTGCGGCACGCCGACATGGACCGTGGCGTTGCCCTGCGGATCGGCGTCCACCAGCAACACGCGGTTCCCCGACCGGGCCAGCATGAAGGCGACGTTGATCGACGTCGCCGTCTTGGCCGTGCCACCCTTTTGCAGGCCGATGGCGATGGTCGTGCCGGCGCGCGGCGCCTCCGTCGCCGGCTGCTCCAGCGACAGCAGCAACAACCGGCCCAGCACGTCGCGGGGCAGGGGTTCGCGCCCCGTCTCCCACTTGCTCAGCCGCTGCTTGTCGTAACGGCGGCCGGTCAGTTCGTTCACGAACGCGGCCATCTGCGTCTGGGTGAGGCCGCGCCTCTCGCGCAGCAGCTTCAAATCGTCGCCGGTCATTGCCCCCTCGTCGCCCCATTGTGCCGGAGTCGTCTGGGAAGCTATCAAGTCGTCCCAACCCCCGCAATGGGTGTCTACCCGCGGTGCGGAGCAGCCGGCACTGGCGGAACATGGCCTCTCCGGTGCATAACTGAGGCATACGGGGCCGGAGGCGGCGCCGGGGCTGTGAGGTTGCGCGAATGGCGGCGAACTGGTCGGTGCGGCAACTGGTGTGTCAGGCGCATGGCTGCGAGTTGGCCGTGTCGTGGCGGACCGATGGACGCTGGACCTGGACCGTGTCGGTGGCCGGGGAGCGCGTTGCCGTCGGGATCGCCCAATCGCAGGACGGCGCCCAGGATGCCGCCGCCAACGCGGCGGAACGCCACGCCCGCGCCGACGGCATCATCCAACTGACGATGTTTTAAACGCCGAAGCACGGATTCCCGCTCGATTGGCGTCGAATTGGGCGTATTGCGCCGCAACATAACCGTCGATACGGGCGTAGCCCATACAATCCTCAGAAAAAGCGCTTAGCCACAGAGAATAATCCAGTGGGATTTTGCGCGAACCCATCAGGGTTTGTGTGATTTTCCCGTGCGTCTCCTATTGTTTGTGGACGATCGCAAAGACCGTAGGCCGCGCGTGAATTGTCTAAGACCTTCCGCGGAGCTTCGACCTTCGACGATGCGACGGCTCTGGCCTCCGGCCAGGGAAGCGGGACGGGCGAGGTTCCACGTCCGCCCCGACTGCGCCCATTCGACCAACCACGCGAGAGGCTCGACGTGACTTCGCTGGGGAAACGCCAGATTCACACCGACGCATTTGGGGGCGATTGCCTGGACGCTTCACCGGCTGTCGAAATCGACCGTATGGACCGCGGCGGCTGGTACGCCGTCATGAACGGCTTCGACGACGCCAACATCTTCCAGACCTGGGATTTCGGGCGCATCGCCCATCCCGGCCGTGACCTCAGCCACATCGTGCTGCGCCGGGACGGCCAGCCGGTCGCCGCGGCGCAGCTTCTCGTCCGCCGGGTGCCGGGCATCGGCGGCATTGCGCTGGTCATGTGGGGACCGCTGTGGCGCCCCAAGGGCCGGCAAGCCGATCCAGCCGACTTCCTGGCGATCATGAAAGCGATGAAGGCCGAATACAGCGGCCGCCGCGGCCTGTTTCTGCGCGTCCTGCCGCGCGTCGAGGACGGGGCAGGGGAGGGCGCCCGCGCGCTGTCCGCCATGGAGGCGCTGGGGATGCGGCACAGCGACGCCAAGGCCCCCTACCGCACCTTCATCATGGATCTGACCCGCGACGAGGCGACGATCCACAAGGACCTGTCCCGCCACTGGCGCCGCGGCCTCGCCAAGGCCGAGGGGGCCGGTCTGGAGATCGTCGAGGGCTCTTCGCCGGAGATCCTCGACGCCATCGACGACCTGTTCATCCAGACGCAGCGCCGCAAGGGCTTCCGCGCCTTCGACAGCCGCACCCTGACGAAGGTCCACCGCGCCCTGCCCGACGGCATGAAGATGCACGCCGTGATGGCCTCCCACAACGGCGAGCCGGTGGCCGGCGTGGTGGTGTCGCTGCTCGGCGACACCGCGCTGATGCAGAACTCGGCCACCGCGGAGGCCGGACTGCCGCTGAACGCCGCCTTCCTCGTCCACTGGAAGGCCATGCAATGGGTGAAGGCCAGCGGCGGGAAGCGCTACGACCTGCACGGCGTCAACGCCCAGGCCAACCCCGGCGTCCACCTGTTCAAACGCGGCTTCGCCGGCAAGGGGGAGGAGGAGCGGGTCTTCATCGGCACCTTCGAGGCGCCCGGCCCGATGCTCAGCCGGCTTCTCGTCGAAGGCGGCCAGACGGTGCGCACGCTGGCCGCGACCTGCACCGCGCAGGCGAGCCAAATGATGGCGATGGCGATGAACAAGGGTCCGGCGGAGCGCGCCGACGCAACCACCCCCTCCAACCCGGCGTAAGCGCCGGACATGCGAAACGCCCGGTCCAGACAGTGGACCGGGCGTCGCGTTTGCGCGTTACCGGGTAAGCGTCACTGGGTGCGTGCGATCACCGGCACGCCGTCCAGATCCTTTGGAAGATCGTCGGGGATGCCCGACGCGAAATTGACCGCGATGGCGTAGTCGTCGGACAGCTTCGTGACTTCGGCGCGGGTCATACCAGGGTACCCGCTGAGGATCGCCAGATAACGGTCACGGGCGGCTTCGGCAGCCTCTTTCGGCACGGGCATACGGACCTCCCTTTCGTCATAGGATGCCATAATCATTTATGGATTGTTGGCCCCATAAACAATACCCCAATGCGACCGTTTACCGCAAATCCGCCGCTCAGAGTCGTTGGGCGAGCCCGTGCAGGTCGCCGACCACCGTCACGTCGGGTGGGAAGGGGTTCGGCAGCCCTTCAGACACCACCCCGACGAAGCCCGTGCCGGCCTTGCGGGCGGCCTCCAGTTCGGTCAGGGAATCGCCGATGGCGAGCGCCCGCGCCGGGTCGTGCCCACCCTCCGCAACGATGCGCGCAAAGACCTCCGCCTTCACGTTGGGGGAGCCGGTGATGCTGCGGAAATGCCGCTCCAGCCCCTTGGCGCGCACAGTGCCCAGCAGAACCTCGTGGGGCGTGCCCGAGACGAGGTGGCAGGGCGTGCCGTCCAGCCGGTCCAGCACCGTCTCCGCGCCGGCGATCAGCGCGCAATCGGGAACGCGCGGATCGACGATCTCGGCGTAGCGGCGGGCCAAATCGTCGATCTCCGCCGGGCCGGGGTCGCGCCCGAACATCTCCCGCTCCAGGATCGCCAGCATCTTGAAGCGGCTGAGGCCGCCGTTGCGCCAGATCGTCCGGCGCATCCGCTCCTCCGTCTCCGCATCGTCGATGCCATAGAGGATGGCGAAGCCGCCGTTCTTGGTGGGCACGGAGTCGATGATGACGCCGTCGAAATCGAAGATCACGACCTCCGGGTCCAGCCGGTCGGGTGTCTGAAGCATTGCGCCGTCTCGCATCGTTGTGGTGGCCCCGCGCGGAACAAGGGCGGGTGCCGGAAAAGGCGTCGGGGGATCGTACAGGAAATCCCCCGTGCCTCAACGGTTCGGGCGGAAGAAAGAGCCTTTCGGAAAAGCTGTCTCACAGTGTGGCGCAGGCCACAGCGGGGGAGGGCGGCGGGGCGTACTGTCTGGTCATCGGACAGGCCGGGCCCCGACGCAGACGGAACCGGCAGCCAAATCCCCCAG
>NZ_JAUQTX010000351.1:0-5187 GCF_059803775.1 Azospirillum sp. UFLA03-27
GCGTATAATCGTCGGCAGCGTCAGATGTGTATAAGAGACAGGTCCAGGCCCAGGCGGAGAAGCTGCGCAAGTCGATCAAGAGCTGCGCCGACTTCGACGAGAAGGCGCGCGCCATGGGCATCCCGGAGTCGGGCGACATGGGCACGCTGCGGGTCAAGGATCTCGCGCCGGGCCTCCAGCAGCTCGCCGTCGGCATCCCGCTCGGCCAGCCCAGCCCGGTGCTGATGAGCCCGGGTGGCGCCGTCATCCTGATCGTCTGCAAGCGCGACGTGCCGATGATCGAGCCGCCGCCGGAAGCCGAGCCGCAGCCGGTGGCCGCCCCGGCCCCGCCGCCGATCGACCCGAAGGACATCAAGATGCCGCCGCGCGAGGAGATCGAGCGCGACCTGATCAACGAGCGCGCCGACCTGCTGGCCCGCCGCTACCTGCGCGACCTGCGCCGCACCGCCTTCGTGGAGATCCGCAACTGATGACCGAATCCGGCGTCCGGCCGCCGCTCGCCCTGACCATGGGCGAGCCGGCGGGGATCGGCGGGGAGATCGCTCTTAAGGCCTGGTCGATAGCCAGGGGGGCGGCCCGCGCGGACGGCGCGGTGCCGCCCTTCGTCCTTCTGGACGATCCCGCCCGCCTGGAGGCGCTCGCCGCCCGGCTCGGCCTGCCGGTCCCGGTCAGGGCAGTCGGCAGCATGGCCGAGGGCGCCGCACTGTTCAGTACAGCCTTGCCGGTGCTGCCCCAGCCGCTGGCGGTGCCGGTCACGCCGGGCCGTCCCGACCCGGCCAACGGAGCGGCGGTGATCGCCAGCATCGACCGGGCGGTCGATCTGGTCCGCCGTGGCGAGGCGTCGGCGGTCGTCACCAACCCGATCCAGAAGTCGGCGCTCTACGCCGCCGGCTTCCGCCATCCCGGGCACACGGAGTATTTGGCCCATCTGGCCGGGCTCACCGAGGAGCCAGTGATGATGCTGGCCGCGCAGGATCTGCGGGTCGTGCCGGTGACCATCCATATCTCCGTCCGCGACGCCGTGCCGCTGGTGACGCGGGAGGCGATCCTGCACGCCGGGCGGGTCACCGCGGCGGCGCTGGCCCGCGACTTCGGCATCGCCCGGCCCCGGCTGGCCGTCGCCGCGCTCAACCCCCACGCGGGGGAGGGCGGCGCCATGGGGCGTGAGGAGATCGACGTCATTGCCCCGGCGGTCGCCGACCTGCGGGCAGAGGGCATCGACGCGGTGGGGCCGCGGCCCGCCGACACGCTGTTCCACGCGGCAGCGCGGCGCGGTTACGACGCGGCGCTGTGCATGTACCACGATCAGGCGCTGATCCCGCTGAAGACCATCGACTTCGACACGGGGGTCAACATCACGCTGGGGCTGCCCTTCGTCCGCACCTCGCCGGACCACGGGACGGCGCTGGACATCGCCGGCACGGGCAAGGCCGGCGCGTCGAGCCTGATCGCCGCCCTGACGGCGGCGGAGGCCATGGCCGCCCGCCGCCGCGCCTGACCTTCACCGCCGGTAAGCGTCAGAGGCGGACCGAGCTGCTGGAGAAGCGGCTGGCCGAGCTGTGGTCGATGGAGGTCAGCGCGACCGACGCGCCGACGGCGATGACGATGGCGGCGGCGAAGCCGAGCAGCATGGCTTTCATGGGGGGCGCTCCTGGAACCTGACTTTGGTTGTGGTTTCGGCGCAAACGCGCCTTTTTCCAAGACCATAAGCGGGGCGGAGCGCGCTTTCAACCACACTCGGGCCTCGGCCGGGAGCGGCGGTGCCTATGCTGCGGAGGTCAGGGCGCTGCGCAGCACCTCCGGCGCCACCGGCTTGTGCAGGAGGCGGTGGCCGCTCTGCTGGACCTCGGCGATGCGCGCGGGGTCGGTGTCGCCGGTCAGCACCAGAGCGGGCACCCGCACCCCACAGACACCGTAGATGTCGCGGATGGCCTGAAGCCCTGTCCGCCCTTCGCGCAGGCGATAGTCGGCGACGATCATGTCGGGGCGCTGACCGAGACTGGTCAGGGTGCCCACCGCCTCGTCGGCGGAGACGGCGGCCACCACCTCGTACCCCCATTCCTCCAGCATGGTCCGCATGGAGAGCAGGATGATGGCGTCGTCCTCCACCACCACGACCAAACCCTTGCCACCGTTGGCGGCGGGCTTGGCGGCGGACTGGGCGGCCGGGCGGCATGTTTTCATCACTTGGCGCGGCGCGACCGAGGGCACGGTCAGACCGAAGGCGCTGCCCCGTCCCGGCCGGGAGCGCAGAGTCACCTCGTGGCCGAGCAGCCCGGCCAGACGCCGCACGATGGCGAGCCCCAGCCCCAGTCCCTTGCGCCGGTCGCGCTCGGGGTTGGCGAGCTGGGTGAACTCGACGAACACCTCGTCGCGCTTGTCCTCGGGGATGCCGATTCCGGTGTCGAGCACCTCGACTCGCAGGCCGCTGCCGGAACGGCGGCAGCCGATCAGAATCCGCCCACTCTCCGTGTAGCGGATGGCATTTTCCACGAGATTGCGCAGGATGCGCTCGACCAGCGCCGGGTCGCTGCGCGTCCAGCCGTCGGTGGGAACGTGGTGCAAGGCGATTCCCACCTCCGCTGCGCGGCCCCGGTATTCGTCGGCCAGACGCTGCAACAGGGGACCCAGCGCGAACTCCGTCACCGCGGGGGTGACCACCCCGGCGTCCAGCCGCGACACGTCCAGCAGGCTGTCCAGCAGCGTACGGAGGCCGTTCAGCGACTCGCTCATGCTCGCCAGCAGGGGAGAGGCGGGATGGCCGTCGAGCCGGTCGGACAGGGCGTGCGCGAAGAAGAACAGCGACTGCACGGGCTGGCGCAGGTCGTGGCTGGCCGCGGCGAGGAACTTGGTCTTGGCCATGTCCGCCCGTTCGGCATTGTCGCGGGCGGCCAGCGCCTCCTCGCGGGCGCGCTCCGCCTCCGCCTTGGCGCGGTGCAGCGCGTCCTCCGCCGCCTTGCGGGCGGTGATGTCGCGCATGATGCCGGTGAACAGGCGCTGCCGCCCGTCGTGCCATTCGGCCACCGACAGTTCCAGCGGGAAGAGGGAGCCGTCCTTGCGCCGGCCCTCGACCTCGCGCCCGATGCCGATGATGCGCCGCTCGCCGGTCTCGCGGAAATGCGCCATGTAGCCGTCGTGGGCGGAGCGGTGCGGCTCCGCCATCAGGATGCGGACGTTCGCGCCGACGGCCTCCTCCGCGCCGTAGCCGAAGGTCGTCTCGGCCGCCCGGTTGAAGGACTGGATGGTGCCGGTCTCGTCGATCACCACGATGGGGTCCACGGCGGAGTCGACGACGGCGCGATAGCGCGCCTCCTGCCCCGCCGCGCGCTCCGCCGAGCGGCGCCGGTCGATCAGGACGGAGAGCAGCCCCAGCGAGAGGATCAGCAGCGTCCCGATTCCGGTCCCCACCGCCAGGGACGGCGTGGACAGCACGAGGCCGAGATCATCGCCGGCCGGGACGGCCCCCACACCGATGGCGTGGCCCATGGCGTTCTCGGCGGCGCTAGCGGCGGCCATGCCGACGTAATGCATGCTGACCACCGCAGCGCCGAGCACCAGCGCGCCGGACAGGCGCTGCAGGGGGCTGGCCGTGCGGAAGGCGAGCCAGAGCGCGGCGGTGGAGGCGGCGACGGCGATGACCACCGACGCGACGACCAGAAGCGTGTCGTAGATCAGCGGCACCGGCAGCCGCATGCCGGCCATGCCGACGTAATGCATGGAGACGATCCCGAAGCCGGTCAGCAGACCCGCCGCCGCCAGGGTCGCCCGGCCGCCCCCGCCGTGCGCCACGGCGAAGAGGCCGGTCCCCGACACCCCGACCGCCAGGAGAAAGGATAACGCGGTCAGCAGGATGTCGTAGGACACCGGCACGGGCATGCGCATCGCCATCATGCCGATGAAGTGCATCGACCAGATCCCCGCCCCGAGCGCGAGCGCCGCGGCGCCCAGCCAGCCGTTCCGTCCCCGCCCGGCATCCCGCGCGTGGGAGGCGAGGTCCAGAGCCACATAGCCGCCGAAAGAGGCCACGACAATGGACAGCGCAACGAGGTAAGGATCGTAATGGCCGAGCACGATGGGGCGCACCGAGAGTGGACGAGGGGACGGACGCGCAATGGCAGAAACGTTAGATAGTGGAAATCCGCGGCGAACCCAAGCCGGCGAAACGCCCCTATACGCCTGACGAAAGACCTAATGGCTACCTCGAACGGAAATTCCTCCTCTCGGATTTTGGGGCGGAAGCTGGCGGGGTTGCTGCGCCGCTTCGTGCTGCGCCCTCTGCTGACCGTCGCGGCGCTGGTCTATTTCCTGATCGACGCGGTGGCGCTGGAGGCGTTGCGCCCGCTGGCCGCCTGGATCGGGCGGCAGCGCTTCGCCGAACGGCTGGCCGCGCGCATCCGCCGGCTCGGCCCCTATCCGACGCTGGCGCTGTTCGTGATTCCGTTGGTGATTCTGGAGCCGCTGAAGCCGGTCGGCCTGTACCTGATGGGGACCGGGCACGCGGTCCAGGGCGCCCTGCTGCTGGGGGCCGTGGAACTGGTCAAGGTCACGCTGGTCGAGTGGCTGTTCCACATCGGCAAGGACAAGCTGCTGACCATCCCGGCCTTCGCCTGGTGCTACGTCCGGGTGGTGTGCTGGCTGGCCTGGCTGACCGCTCTGCCGCCCTGGCAGGCCGCCAAGCGGGTGGTGGCACGGGTGCGCGAGGCGATTCGTCCGGCGCTGGCGGTGGTCCGCGGCTGGGCGCGGTCGCTGCGCAGCCGTCTGCGCGCTGTGTCGAAAAGAGGGTAACCCTGCCCTGCGCTTGCCGTGTCCTGCGGACAGCCTCATATCAATGCGGTTTTGCAGACCGTTCCAAGGCCAACCCGTGCGTTTTCTCCCCCTGACCTTCGCCCTTTTCGTCGCCTTGGCGGCCCCAGCCGCCCTCGCCGCGGGCAAGTCCGGCTCCGTCTCCTCGCGCGAGTCGCGCATGGCCGACTGCGAGGCGGCGGAGAAGGGCGATCCGGAGGCGTCCTACCGCATGGCGCGGCGCTTCCTGTTCGGCGTCGGGGTGAAGCGCGACCAGCGGGTCGGCACGGCGTGGCTGCGCGCCGCGGCGTCGCGCGGCCACAAGGAGGCGCGGCGGCTGGTCGCCTATGTGCCGGGCCGCATGGCTGTCTCTTATACACATCTGACGCTGCCGACGATTATACG
>NZ_JAUQTX010000352.1:0-5177 GCF_059803775.1 Azospirillum sp. UFLA03-27
TCTACACTCGCGTATAATCGTCGGCAGCGTCAGATGTGTATAAGAGACAGGCCGTGGGAAGGGTGGGGGCAAGCGCTCCGCCCCTTACTCCGGACGCATCTTGCGGACGGCCTCGTCGGATGGCAGATAGTCCGCGCCGTCGGCGTAGCGCCAGCCGGTCATCACGCCCTGGCCGCCTTTCACCGTGGTCTTGCCGACATAGGCGCCCATCGTCGCTTGATGGTCGAGCGCGCGGAAGGTGATCGGGCCGAAGGGGCTGGACAGGGCTAGGCCGGACAGCGCGTCCACGAGCTTCTCCGGATCGGTGGAGCCGGCCTTCTCCACGGCGGCGGCGATGGCCTTGAAGGTGGCGTAGCCGACGACCGAGCCCTGGCGCGGCGGCTCGTTGAACCGTTTCACATAGGCTTCGCGGAAGGTCTTGTGCTCCGGTGTGTCGATCTGCTCCTGCGGGTAACCGGTGACGATCCAGCCCTCCGGCGCCTCGTCCTTCATCGGGTCGAGATATTCCGGCTCGCCGGTCAGCAGGCTGACGACGGTGCGGTTGCGGAACAGGCCGCGACCCTCGCCCTCGCGCACGAACTTGGCGAGATCGGCGCCGAAGGTGACGTTGAAGATGGCGTCGGGCTTCGCCGCGGCCAGCGCCTGCACGGTCGGTCCGGCTTCCAGCTTGCCCTGGGCCGGCCACTGCTCGGCGACGAACTCGACGTCCGGCCGCTTCTCCGACAGGAGCTGGCGGAACCACTGCACCGCCGACTGGCCGTACTCGTAGTTGGGGGCGACGGTGGCCCAGCGCTTGGCCGGCAGCTTCGCCGCCTCCTCCACCAGCATGGCCGCCTGCATGTAGGTGCTGGGGCGCAGGCGGAAGGTGTAGCGGTTGCCCTTGGTCCAGGTAATGGCGTCGGTCAGCGGCTCCGCCGCGACGAAGGGCAACTTGTTGCGCGCGGCGAAGTCCGCCACGGCCAGCCCGACGTGGGAGAAGTAGGTGCCGGCCAGCAGTTCGACCTTCTCGTTCGACAGCAATTCCTGCGCGACGCGCACGGCGTCGTCCGGCTTGCCGGCGTCGTCGCGGGAGACGACCTCCAGCTTGCGCCCGCCGAGCAGGCCGCCCGCCGCGTTCACCTCCTCCACCGCGAGTTGCCACCCCTGGCGGTAGGGGATCGTGAAGGCCGGAAGGCCAGTGTAGCTGTTGATCTCGCCGACGCGAATCGGCTGGCCGCCTGATTGGGCCGGGGCGGATTGCGCCTGGGCGGCGGGCATCGGCGCGGCGATCCAGAAGGCGGCGGCGAGGGCGGCAGCGCCCGGCGCAAGCAGGAGATGGCGGCGGTTCATGGTCGGCGGTATCCCGGCGCGGTGGACGGCTGCGTGAACGCATGGAGCGGCAGCCTGAACGCAATGTCTGCGTTCATAGCAAACCCACGGCAAAAGTCACCGTTCCGTTGCGCCGCACCAAGCCTGTTTTCCGCGGGCCGGTGCCGGAACTGCCGGGCTCACATCAGGCGGGAGAGGAGCATGAGGAAGGTCGCCTGCTCCTCCGGGGTCAGCGGGTCCAGCGTGCGGTGATGCGCCTGGGTGGCGTTTCCAAGCAGGGCGTTGACCAGCGATTGGCCGGTTCGGGTCAGGCTGACGCTGGTGCGTCGCCGGTCCTGCGGGTCCGGCTGGCGTTCCACCAGCTGGCGCTCCACGAGGCGCAGGATTACGCCCTGGGTGGTCGCCGGGTCCATGAAGGTCAGCCGGCCGAGCTGGTTCTGCGACAGCGACCCCTCGGTCCGCAGGGTGACCAGGGCGCCCCATTGGGTGGGGGTGAGCTGGGAGTCGCCGATCATGTCCATGAAGATGGAGGACGCGCGCTGATGAGCCCGGCGAAGGCGATAGTGCACCTGCCCGGTCAACAGGTAATCGTCGGTCGGAAGATGGGCGATGTGATCCATGGGCGCACACGAGCGTTGCGGAGCCGGACCGTTTCCGGTTGCGGCGGGTGTCGGCGAAACACCGTGCGACAGGTTCGGCGCCGGTCCCGGGGAATGCTCCAGGGCGTGCGCCAAATGCAGCAGGCTTCGCATTGAAGCCTAGGGATGGAAGTCGCAATAGGCAACGCTCGCTGCTGCGGCATAGGGCCACAGTCTAGGACCGTCTACTATTTACAATGCAAAGCACTCGCGAACGAAGATGAGCCGCACCTTTCAAGAATCTTTCCTGGGGGACTGGGATGCAATCTGCATATGCGGGTGTGTTTTGGTCATACCAGACGGCAGCCCATATTTCGATTATGGGTTTTGTTTCGGTGGATAGGTGTTCGGCGGCGGAGTCCTTTCGCGGTCGGACTTCGGAAGGTCGCCGTCCGGCGGCGGGACACTCCCGGGTGTGTAGGGCGGCATTACGACATCGTCGCCAGGGTGGCGGGGCGACTTGGGCGGCGGGGGAGTGGTCAGCGGTCTGGTCATGCTTGGTGTTTCCTCATGGTTCCGGTTGGAGGCTCTGGTCCGCCTTGGGTGAACGGATGCCGCCGATTGCTGGTTCCCAAGGACGCCAGCATGTGAGGTCTCTTGGTCCTATGACCTTAGCTCTAATGACGCGGGCGTATGGCAATAGTGCGCCCGTCTGACGCAAGTCTTGTTGCGCCAACAACACAGGCGCGGGCAAAAACCACGGCTGAACGGCTTCACTGTTGCACGGACATCACGCCATGAGTTGTCTTTGCAGCGACTGTCCGCTTCTGCCGGAGCGGCGATTGCACATTCCAAGGCCATTCGGCCGCCCGATACGAGCCACTGATTTCAGCCTTGCGCGGTGACCCATGAAGCCCAGCTCCCTGTCCTTCCTCGCCCTCGCGCTCGCGTCCACCGTGCTGACGGCGCTGCCCGCGGCCACGCCGGTGAGCGCCCAGGAACTGCAGCCCGGTGAGTCCGTGCTGGAGCGCCGCCGTCCGGAGGTCGAACAGCTCGGCATCCGCGCCGGATCGTTCCTTATCCTGCCGCGCATCGAGACCGGCCTGACCTATGAAAGCAACGTCTTCGCGACCGAGAACGACACCCGCGACGACTTCATCTGGGTCACCCAGCCGCGCGTCGACGTGCGTTCGGATTTCAACAACCACGCCCTGAACTTCTCGGCCTCCGGCAACATCGGGCGCTTCTTCGACTATTCGTCGGAGAACTACGCCGATTACCGGGCGCAGGTGGACGGCCGCTACGACATCACCCGCGACTCGTCGGTCAGCGGCCTGCTGTTCAGCCGCCGCGACCATGAGGGGCGGTCCGACCCGAACTTCGACGTGTCGCTGGCCACCGGCACCGTGGTGCCGCGCTTCGCGGAGCCGGTGAACTACTTCACCCACGGCGGCGAGGCGTCGTTCAACCAGCGCTTCAACCGCGTCCGCGTCCGCCTGACCGGCGGCGCCCAGTACACCTCCTACCAGGACGCCGAGCTGAGCAATGGGCAGACGGAGTCGCAGGAGGACCGCGACCGCTGGAGCTACACCGGCACCGCCCGCGTCGGCTACGAGTTCATCCAGGGCTACGAGGCCTTCGTTCAGGGCTCCTACAACTGGACTAATTACCGGCTGAGCCAGGACTTCGGCGGCGTCAACCGCGACTCGGAGGGCTACGAGGTCGTCGGCGGCCTGTCTACCGACCTGACCGGCCTGATCAACGGCGAGATCTATGCCGGCTATCTGAGCCGGACCTACGACGATCCGACGCTGAAGGACTTCGGTGGTCTGGCCGTGGGCGGCCGCTTGAACTGGTCGGTGACCCAGCTCACCTCGGTCACCGGCTCGCTCAGCCGTCAGGTCCGGGAGTCGACCTATGCCCGCGGCAGCCAGATCGCGTCGAGCTACAACCGCACCGTCGCTGCTGTCGGCGTGGATCACGAGCTTCTGCGCACCTTGCTGCTGAACGCCCGCGTCCAGTGGCGTCAGGACGACTTCAACGGCGTGGACCGCACCGACGACGTCTACACGTTGGGGGCCGGCGCCAGCTATCAGCTCAGCCGCTATATCTTCGTGAATGGCGGTTATACTTACGAAAAGCGTAACTCGAACCTCAGTGGCTTCGATTACTCCGACAATCTGGTCTATCTGCGCGTCGGCGCTCAGATGTAATCAGATTGTATCGAGGAATACGGAAGGGGCGTCCATCTGCCGATGGGCGCCCCTTTTGCATTTCCGCCTATACGGTGACGCGAATCCTTTTCCTCCGTTGGCGTTACTTCCTCTCCACTTTTTCCCAAGCGCGTGCGAGTTGCTAGTCTCCCTCCGTGACCGCTCAGGGTTCGGCCGCTCCGACCGCGGATGGCTGGGCCCGATGTCCTCACGAGCCATGGAAGGGTATGGGATGAATCGACGTAACGTGTTCCGCGCGCTCGGAATGACCGTGGTCGCCGCCGCGATGGTCGGCTGCGCCGGTGGCCAGGACGCCCCTCTCGAACCGCCGGGCGTCGCCCAGATGACGGACTACCGCCTGGGGGCCGGCGACGCGCTTCGCGTCATCGTCTTTGGCGAGGAGCAGCTGTCCGGCGAGTTCCGCGTCGACGGTTCGGGCAAGGTCGCCATGCCGCTGATCGGCGAGGTGACAGCCCGCGGCCACACCCCGCGCGAGCTGGAGTCGGACATTTCCAAGCGCCTGTCGCAGGGCTACGTCCGCGACGCCAAGGTCAGCGTCGAGGTGCTGAACCACCGGCCCTTCTTTATTCTGGGCGAGGTTCGCAACCCCGGTCAGTACCAGTATGTCAACGGCATGACCGCCCTGTCCGCGGTGGCGATGGCCGGCGGCTACACCTACCGCGCCAAGGAGGACTATGTCCTGATCACCCGCGGGGCCGATCCCAAGAAGGAGCTGCGCCGGGCTCCGATCACCACGCCGGTGATGCCCGACGACGTGCTGCGCGTGCCGGAGCGCTACTTCTGATCGGCGACCGGTTCCGAACACTCGCCAGACGGTCCATCAGACGGCCCATTCGTTTCGGAAAACTGGGGTATGCGCCCCGTCACCATTCGACGCCATGACGATGTCCCTCTTCCCGCCGGGAAGAGGGACATTTTTTTTCGCACAGATTTTTCCGGCGGCGGCGGTCACCCGTCGTCGCGGGTGCCTTTGCCGAAGGGAAGATCGCCCTTGCGGAAGGCGTCGGCGCCCTTGGAGCTGTCTCTTATACACATCTGACGCTGCCGACGATTATAC
>NZ_JAUQTX010000353.1:0-5143 GCF_059803775.1 Azospirillum sp. UFLA03-27
CGAGATCTACACTCGCGTATAATCGTCGGCAGCGTCAGATGTGTATAAGAGACAGGTTGGGTGGGGGCCCGCCGCCCGCACGTCCCTTTACACCCGAAAAGACCCATGACCGCCGGACGACGCATTTTCCTGAACATCCGCGCGCTGGGGCTGGCCCGCGTCGCCACGCTGCTGAGCGGGCTGATCACCACGGCCTGGACCGCGCGCGCGCTCGGACCGGACGGGTTCGGCGTGCTCGGCTTCGGCACCTCCATGCTCGCCTACGCCGCGCTGTTCGTGAATCTGGGCCTCTCCACCTACGCGGTGCGCGAGATCGCCCGCGACCGGGAAAAGGCCACCGATTTGGCGGACCATGTGCTGACGCTGCGGATGCTGCTGGCCGTGCTGGTCGGCGGGCTCTACGCCCTGTTCGTGCTCCAGCTCGACAAATCGGCGCTGGTCAAGGCGGTGCTGCTGGTGCAGGCGGTGCAGTTGCTGGGCAACGCGCTGTTGCTCGACTTCGTCTATCAGGCGACGGAGCGGATGAGCGTCATCGCGGTGCGCGAGATCGGCACGTCGCTCGGCAACATGGTCGCCGTGCTGGCGCTGGTGCGCGGGCCGGACGATCTGGCCATCGCCGCCGGCATCACCGCCATCTCCTTCGTCATCAACGCCGCCCTGATGCTGGCCCGCTTCAGCCGCGATTTCCGGATGCCGCGGCCACGGGTGGACCTCGCCAAGTGGCGGGACATCCTGAAGACCTCCGCCCCGATGGCGGTCAGCGTCTTCGCCTGGGCCCTGTTCTCGCACCTGGATCTGGTGATGCTGGGCTTCATGGCCCCGCAGACGGAGGTCGGCTGGTACGCCGCGGTGACCAAACTGCTGGTGCTGTCGCTGACCGCGGGGAACATCATCCTCAGCGCTTTCATGCCGCAGCTCGCCGCCGCCTATGGCGACCGCGAGGCGATGCAGGCGCGGATGCGTGACTACGCCGCGACCATCCTGTCCATCGGCGCGCTGATCGCGGCGGGCGGCGTCACCTTGGCGCCGGCCATCCTGGGCACCGTCTTCGGCCCGGCCTACGCACCGGCCGCCGACACGCTGCGGCTGCTGATGATCGCGGTCGCCATCGTCCACATCAATCTGACGATGGGCAACCCGCTGCTCGTCTGGCACCGGCAGACCGGATACATGACCGCCATCCTGGTCGGCGGCCTGACCAACGCGGCGCTGAACCTGATCCTGATCCCGCGCTACGGGATCGAGGGCTCCGCCGCCGCCACCATCGTCGCGGAGTTGACCGCCATGGCCGGACTCGCCTGGCTGCACCGGCGGGCGGTCGGGCAGCTCTATCTCGGGATCGCCGCGCGGGCGGCGCTGTGCGCCGCGCTCGCCGTCGGGGCCACGCTGGGCTTGACCCACGCGCTGCCGGACCTGATGGCTCCCGCTCATCCCCTGCCCGCGCTGCTGATCGGCGGCAGCGTGCTGATCGCGGTCTACGCGCTGGCGGCTCTGCTCACCGGGCTGGTGCGTCCGTCGCGGCTGCGCCGGCTGATCATGGCAGCGGCATGATGCGCCCGCCTCATCCCGAATCCCGAAGGACGCCGACCGGACGCACCCTTGCCGCCGGTCCGGGGTACCACGAACAAAACAATTCCCGATCAACGGCATAGCCAATTCACGCCACCCCGAATGGCCGGAACAATGCCGCGTTGCAAGACGTTCGGATTGCGCATGGCGCGGGTGGCGGATGGCGGCGGCGCCTTTGGATGCATGCTCCAATCACTAAGCAGGATCGAAAGACTATGCTCCCAAAGTCCTTTCCCGACCGGAACGTCTGCGTGCTCGGTCTCGGCTATGTCGGGCTGACGCTGGCCGTCGCCATGGCGGACGCGGGGTTCCAGGTGCACGGCGTGGAGGTGCGGGACGAGGTGCTGGACAAGCTGGCCCGCGGCGTCCCCCATTTCCATGAACCGGGCCTCGCCGAGAAGCTGCGGCATGTGATGGAGCGTGGGCGCTTCACCTTCGGCCGCACGCCGGACGGGTGCCGGGACTGCACCGTCTTCATCATCACCGTCGGCACCCCGCTGGACCGCGACGGCCGCGTTCGCACCGACATGATCGAGGCGGCGACCCGCCAGGTGGCCGAATGCATCCGGGACGGCGACCTCGTGATCCTGCGCTCCACCGTGAAGCTGGGGACCACGCGCGAGGTGGTGGCGCCGATCCTGCGCCGCACCGGCAAGCGCTTCGACATCGCCTTCTGCCCCGAGCGCACGCTGGAGGGGCAGGCGCTGGTCGAGCTGAACCAGCTTCCGCAGATCATCGGCGCGGAAAGCGTCGAGGTGGCGGCCCGCGCCTCGCAGATCTTCGGCATGCTGACCCCGACGACGGTCAAGGTCTCGACGCTGGAGACGGCGGAGATGATCAAGCTGGTGGACAACACCTACCGCGACGTCACCTTCGCCTTCGCCAACGAGATCGCCCGGCTGTGCAACGCCATGGAGGTGTCGGCGCTGGAAGTCTCGCGGGCGGGCAAGCTGGGCTACCCGCGCACGCAGCTGCCGCTGCCCGGCCCGGTCGGCGGCCCCTGCCTGGAGAAGGACCCGCACATCCTGATCGAATCCGCCCGCGGGTTCGGGGTGGACATGGACATCACCGCCGCCGGGCGCCGCATCAACGAAAGCCAGCCGGTCGAGGTGTCGCACTTCCTGGAGCGGCTGACCGGCTCCATGCAGGGCTTCCCGCAGGAGCCGACCATCAGCCTGATGGGCCTCGCCTTCAAGGGCCGTCCGGCGACCGACGATTTGCGCGGCACCATGGCGAAGCCGCTGTTCGAGGAGCTGCGCACCCGCTTCCCCAAGGCGCGCTGGCGCGGCTTCGACGCGGTGGTGGCGGCGGACGACATCCGTGGCTTCGGGCTGGAACCTGCCAACAGCATGGCCGAGGCGGTGGAGGGCGCCAACCTCGCCGTCATCCTGAACAACCACCCGGTCTTCACCTCCATGCCGCTGCCCGATCTGGCGCGCCGCATGGACCGGCCGGGGGTCATCTACGACTTCTGGAACAACTTCAACAGCCGCGAAGTGGACCTGCCCGAGGGCACGGCCTACGTGGCGCTGGGCAGCCACGGCGCCGCCCGCTTCGCCCATGTCGCTTGAAGAAATGTCGCCTGAAGGAACGTCGCTTGAAGAAGCGTCCCCTGACGCTGTCGCCTAAGGAAAGAACAATGCCGAAACATTATCTCGTGACCGGGGGCAGCGGCTTCATCGGCGCCGCCCTGGTCCGCCGGCTGGTGCGCGACGGGCACCGCGTCCGCGTGCTCGACGACAACTCCCGCGGCCACCCGCGCCGGCTCGGCGACGCCGTGGACGCGGTCGAATTCGTGTCTGGCGACATCCGCGACCCGGCGGCGGTGGAGCAGGCGGTGCGCGGCGTCGATGGCGTTCTGCATCTGGCCGCCGTCAACGGCACCAAGCACTTCTACGAGAAACCGGAGGTGGTGCTGGACGTCGGCGTGCGCGGCATGCTGAACGTCCTGGACGCCTGCCGGTCGAACGGGGTGGGCGATCTGGTCGTCGCCTCCTCCTCCGAGGCCTACCAGACCCCGCCGACGGTGCCGACGCCGGAGGACATCCCGCTGGTCGTGCCGGACGTGCTGAACCCGCGCTACAGCTACGGCGGGTCGAAGCTGATCTCGGAGCTTCTGGCGGTCAACTGGGGCCGCAGCGGCTTCGACCGCGTCGCCATCTTCCGCCCGCACAACGTCTACGGCCCCGACATGGGGTGGGAGCATGTGGTGCCGGAGTTCGTGCGCCGCGCCGTGGCCGCCATCGACCGCAGCCCGGAGGTGCTCGTGCCCTTCCCCATCCAGGGCGACGGCACCCAGACCCGCGCCTTCGTCCACATCGACGACGCGGTGGATGGCATCATGACGGTGATCGAGCGCGGCGAGCATCTCGGAATCTACCATGTCGGCAACCCGGAGGAGATCTCCATCGCCGAACTCGCCCGGCAGATCGTCGGCGTGCTCGGACGGGTCGCGGACATCCAGATCGGGCCACCCGCCCCCGGCGGCACCCAGCGGCGCAGCCCCGACATCGCCCGCCTGTCCGCGCTCGGCTACACGCCGCGCATCCCGCTGAAGGACGGTCTGCCCGGCGTGGTGGACTGGTACGCCGCCCGCAGCCGCGACGGCGACGCCCCGATCGCCAGCGCCGCCGAATAAGGGAACCGAGACCCATGGAGCGAAACAGCCGCATCTTCGTCGCGGGGCACCGCGGCCTCGTCGGCTCGGCCATCGTCCGCCGTCTGGTGGAGGCCGGCTACAGCGACCTCATGCTGCGTGGCCGCGACGAGCTGGACCTGACCGACCAGGCCGCGGTGCGCGCCTTCTTCGACCGGGAAAAGATCGACTACGTGATCCTGGCAGCGGCCAAGGTCGGCGGCATCCTGGCGAACGAGCGCTTCGGCGGCGACTTCATCCGCGACAACCTGCTGATCCAGACCAACGTCATCGACGCGGCCTGGCGGGCGGGGGTCAGGAAGCTGCTGTTCCTCGGCTCCTCCTGCCTCTACCCGAAGTTCGCGGAGCAGCCGCTGAAGGAGGAGGCGCTGCTGACCGGCGCGCTGGAGCCGACCAACAAGCCCTACGCCATCGCCAAGATCGCCGGCATCACCCAGTGCCAAGCCTACCGGCGGCAGTACGGCTTCAACGCCATCTGCGCCATGCCGTCGAACCTCTACGGCCCCGGCGACCATTTCGACCCGGAGGGCTCCCACGCCATCCCCGGCATGATCCGGCGCTTCCACGACGCGAAGATGGAGCAGGCGCCCAGCGTCACCCTGTGGGGCACCGGCACGCCGCGGCGCGAGTTCCTCTATGTGGACGACATGGCCGACGCCTGCCTGCATCTGATGGAACGCTACGACGGGGAGGACATCATCAACGTCGGCCCCGGCGAGGACATCGCCATCGGCGATCTGGCCCGGCTGATCCGCGGGGTGGTCGGCTACGAGGGAACGTTGACCCAGGATTTGAGCAAGCCGGACGGCCACCCGCGCAAGCTGATGGACGTGTCGCGCCTGTTCGCCACCGGCTGGCGCCCCAAGGTCGGGCTGGAGGAGGGGCTCCGCCGCACCTACGCGCTGTCTCTTATACACA
>NZ_JAUQTX010000354.1:0-5088 GCF_059803775.1 Azospirillum sp. UFLA03-27
CGCCGCGCCAGCCGAGCCGGTCGCCCATCACGGCGACGAACAGGCCGCTCGACGCGATGCCGAGGCCGACGCCGGTGTAGAGCCAGCCGGTCCAGGACTCCCGCCCGGCGCGGGCCAGCGCGTCCAGCGTCATGGCAATGCCCAGGATGAACAGGCCGGCGCTGGCCAGCCCGGAGACGAAGCGCAGCACGGCCCAGGCCGCCATGCCCTCGGTGAAGCCCATGCCGGCGGTGGAGGTGACGCTGGCGATCAGCGCGGTGCGGAAGACGGCGGTGCGCGCCGCGCCCTGCGGCACCAGCCCGACGCCCAGCGCCCCCAGGAAGTAGCCGAGATAATTCAGCGAGGCGAGCAGCCCCGCGGCGTCGGTGCCCAGCCCGGTCGCCGCCTGCATCGCCGGCAGAATCGGCGTGAAGGCGAAGCGCCCCACCCCCATGGAGATGACCAGCACCAGCACGCCGCCGATCAGCACCCGGACCATGGCTTCCTCCCGCAGGCTCGTTTTTCGTGTGGGTCCATCCTCGCGCGACGGAACCCTCATTTCTAATGATTTGTTTCGATGGTATGCTTCACTGTGAGTGATGGGAGATGTCCGGATCGGGGAGGGTGGCGATGGACCTCGCGGGCCTGCGGGTGGTGAAAGCGGTGGCGGACACCGGCAGCGTCAGCCGGGCGGCGGAGACGCTGAACTGCGTCCAGTCCAACGTGACGGCGCGGCTGAAGCGTCTGGAGGAGGATCTCGGCGTGCCGCTGTTCCTGCGGCTCAGCCGCGGCATGGCGCCGACGCCGGCCGGGCGGGTGCTGGCCGACTACGCCGACCGCGTGCTGCGCCTCGTCGCCCAGGCGCGCGACGCGGTGGCCGACGCGGCGGGGCGGGGCGGGCGGCTGTCCGTGGGTACCATGGAGACCACCGCCGCCGTGCGGCTGCCGCCGATCCTCGCCCGCTTCCACGCGGAGAATCCGGATGTCGATCTGACCATCGTCCCCGGCCCCACCGAAACCATGCTGGGGGAGGTGCTGGCCGGTCGCATCGACGGCGCCTTCGTCTCCGGGGCGGTGGAGCATCCCGAACTGGTCAGCCAGCCCGTCTTCGAGGAGGAGCTGGTGCTGGTCGAACCGGCCAGCGGCATCACCAGCGAGTCCGGGCGGAACACCCTTCTGGCCTTTCGGCGCGGCTGCGCCTACCGCGCGCGGGCCGAGACGGCGATGCGCGAGGCCGGGCGGGTTCCCTACCGCGTGATGGAGTTCGGGGCGCTGGAGGCCATCCTGGGCTGCGTCGGCGCCGGCATGGGCGTCACCGTCCTGCCCCGCGTCGTGGTGGAGCGGGAGCCCTGGCGCGGCCTGTTCACCGCCCGCCCGCTGCCGCCGGAACTGGCTCGTATGCCCACCCGTTTCGTCCGGCGGGTGGATTCCATGGAGACGGTGGCGCTGCGCACCTTCCTGGAGGCGGTCGCGGAGGGGAATATGGAGGGTGGGGCTGCGTCGCTTGCGCCCACACAACCGGCGGGGTTGATCCCGTCTCAGGCGGCGTGCTAGGCAAGCGCCGCGGTCGGCGCCATGGTTCTTTCATGACCTCGACCGCACCCACGCGCGAGCACGTCAGTCGAAGCGTCCATCGAAGCGACTCGAACCCCGGCGCGTGAACACCGCCGGAACTGGCGAGAACAGCGGAGAACGAATCATGCCCTACGTCGTGACGGAAGACTGCATCAAGTGCAAGTACACCGATTGCGTCGAGGTCTGCCCCGTGGACTGCTTCTACGAGGGCGAGAACATGCTGGTCATCCACCCGGATGAATGCATCGACTGCGGCGTGTGCGAGCCGGAATGCCCGGCCGAGGCCATCGTGCCGGACACTGACGGCCGTGCGGAGAAGTGGATGGAGCTGAACCGCGACTACGCGGCGCAGTGGCCCAACCTGACCCGCAAGAAGGACGCGCTGCCCGACGCCGACGCCATGAAGGGCGTGGACGGCAAGTTCGACAAGTTCTTCTCCCCGAAGGCCGGCGGCTAAGCGGAGTCGGGACTATTGCGGCGCATGGCATTCTTTTGCCGCCATGCAAAAACGACAGGTCGGCCATCGGCGGGCAACGTCAGAATCCGGACGGCTGCCCGCGCGTAGCCTTTGTAACCCGGCCGTAACATCGCTATAATACGCGCCCGGAGCCGGCCTCAGCGTCATTGCCGGATTTCCCATAGACCAAGGGCTCAGTGCAACAGTGCGCGGCGTGGAGGACCCCATCCCCACGGTGTGTCGTTGTCACCGGGCCTTTTTCGCCCCCTCCACCGGGGCGGCAAAATGGCGCGATCGCGAGAAGTGAGAGCCAACCCAAATGTCGAACAAGCTTGACTTCGAGGCCGGTGACTTCGTCGTCTACCCGGCCCATGGCGTCGGTCGGGTCGAGGGAATCGAGACCCACAGCATCGCTGGCATGGATGTTCAGCTCTACGCGATCACGTTCGAAAAAGAGCGCATGACGCTCAAGGTTCCGGTCGGCAAGGCCAAGGCCGCCGGCCTGCGCCGCCTCAGCACGAAGGACCGCATCAAGGTCGCCCTGGAGACGCTGCAGGGCCGTTCGCGCGTCCGCCGCACGATGTGGAGCCGCCGCGCCCAGGAGTATGAGGCCAAGATCAACTCGGGCGACCCGGTGGCCATCGCGGAGGTCGTGCGCGACCTGTACCGCGGCGCCGACCAGTCCGACCAGTCCTACAGCGAGCGCCAGATCTATCAGGCCGCCCTGGAGCGTCTGGCCCGCGAACTGGCCGCCGTCGAGAAGATCGACGAGACCAAGGCCACCGAGCGGCTGGAGCTGGTCCTGAAGAAGGCCGCCTGATTCCGGTCCGAGCCCGTTTCCCGGTTCGGGGGACGGGAACCGGTTCGAGAGTGTGATGTTGACGATGAAGGCGCGGCGCTTTGGCCGCGCCTTTGTCTTAAGTTTTCGTCTTTCGCCGGGCCTGCGCGGCGCCTACACTCCCGCCCCCGGCCTGTTCTGGGCCGGTCCGTGACCGCTGGATGGGGTGAGCGTCTCCGGCATGTCTGAAGCGCAGAAATTCATCGATCTCCGAAACCCGCGGCGCATCTGGGCCGTCGGCTCGATCCACGCGCAGACGGACCATCTCCACGCCGTGCATGAGGTGATCGCGGCGCGCTTCCTGCCCGGCGACCGGCTCGTCTATCTCGGCAACATGGTCGGCTGGGGCGAGCGGGTGCTGGAGACGGTGGACGCCCTGCTGGCCTTCCGCACCTGGCTGCTGAGCTGGCGGGGCATGGAGGCCGGCGACATCGTCTATCTGCGCGGCGCGCAGGAGGAGATGTGGCACAAGCTGCTCCAGCTCCAGTTCGCGCCCGACCCGCAGCAGGTGCTCGATTGGATGACCCGCCACGGGGCGGGGGCCACGCTGGCCGCCTATGGCGGCACGGTGGAGCAGGGCATGGCGGCGGCCCGCGGCGGCACCATGACGCTCGGCCGCTGGACCCAAGGGCTGCGTCAGGCGATGCACGCGCAGCCCGGTCACGAAAATGTGTTCAACACCCTGCGCCGCGCCGCCTACTGCACCGGTCCGGAGAGCGGGGAGGGCGGCGTGCTGTTGGTCAGCGCCGGCGTGGACATTCGCCGCCCGCTGAACCACCAGGGCGACGCCTTCTGGTGGGGCGCGCCCGGTTTCGCCCAGATGTCAGAGCCTTACGGCGGTTTCGCCCGCGTCGTGCGGGGCTACGACCCGGCCCGCAAGGGCGTGGCGGTGACCGACCGCGTGGCGACCCTGGACGGCAATTGCGGGTTGGGTGGGCACCTCGTTTGTGGATGCCTGTCGCCTTCGGGTGAGATCCTGGACCTGTTCCAGGTCTGACCCATCTCCCTTTTTCCTAACCGTCTTACCCATCCCCTCGGCCTCCGCCACCGAATCCCTTCCGGTGCGGATGATCCGAAACGTCTTGTGCTGCGTATGACGTGCAACAGGGCGAGGGGAACGGCTGTTGTCCCAACCGTCGGCAATCCGAGGCGAACCGGCCATGGTGAACCGACGGATCATTGGACCTGAGGGGGCCTGTCCCTTCGGACTCCGCAGCACAGGGCACGAGCAGCCTGAAACGCGGCCGCCCAGACGGGAAGGAAGGGACGTATGGCCTACATCGACGATCCCGAGACTCAGCGCGCGAATCTGAGTTTCATCAAGGCTTCCATGCGTGAGCCTCTGCTGACGCGCGATCACGAATTCGATCTCGCCCGCAAATGGCGCGAGGGCGGTGACGAACGGGCCCTTCACGAACTGGTCCGCGCCTACACCCGGCTGGTGGTGGCGACCGCCGCGCGGTTCCGCAACTACGGCCTGCCCATGGGCGACCTCGTTCAGGAGGGCAATGTCGGGCTGATGCAGGCGGCCAGCCGGTTCGAGCCGGACCGCGAGGTGCGTTTTTCCACCTACGCGGCCTGGTGGATCCGCTCGGCCATGCAGGACTACATCCTGCGCAACTGGTCCATTGTCCGCACCGGCACCACCGCCGCTCAGAAGTCGCTGTTCTTCAACCTGCGCCGCCTGCGCGCCCGCATCGAGAGCATCACCCAGGGCAACAGCGGCGGAGGCAACGGCCTGACCAAGGAAGGGCGGGAGTGGATCGCCGGCGAACTCCAGGTCGACGTGACCGAGGTGGAGGCGATGGAGATGCGGCTGTCCGCCTCCGACCAGTCGCTCAACTCCCCGGTCGCCGACGGCTCCGACGAGGACTGGCAGGACTTCCTGGCCGACCAGCGCCCCTCGCCGGAGGAGGTGGTGATCGGCATGCGCGACAGCCGCACCCGCTCCCAATGGCTGGCCGAGGCGCTGGGCGAACTCAGCCCGCGCGAACGCACCATCATCCAGGAACGCCGCCTGCGCGAGGAGGGCGCCACCCTGGAGCAGCTGGGCCGCGAACTGGGGGTGAGCAAGGAGCGGGTGCGCCAGCTCGAACACCGCGCCCTGCTGAAGCTGCGCCAGTCGATGCTGAAGCGGGTGGAAGGGTTCGGGGATCTGCTGGCGGACGCGTGAGAGGGCTGTTGCCCCCTCCCTAACCCCTGTCTCTTATACACATCTCCGAGCCCACGAGACTATAAC
>NZ_JAUQTX010000355.1:0-5021 GCF_059803775.1 Azospirillum sp. UFLA03-27
GCGTATAATCGTCGGCAGCGTCAGATGTGTATAAGAGACAGGGGCGAAGCAGCCCCCCATTTTTATCCCTTGGGAAGAAACGCGGCCTCTGCGTTGTTGATCTCCGCAACAAGAAACGGAGAGAGACCATGAACCGCAGCCTGTTCGCCGCTTTCCTGGCCGCCACGGCCTTCGCGTCCCCGGCCTACGCCGCCTGTCCGACCGACAGCATGACGCCGGACATGTACTTTGCCTATGTCGAAGGCATCCAAAAGACGCTGACCGAGCAGGGCTTCCGTCCCGGCGTGATCGACGGCAAGATCGGCCCCAACACCCGCTCCGCCATCCGCGCCTACCAGAAGGCCGCGAAGCTCCCGGTGGACGGCTGTCCGACGCAGGAGCTTCTCGACCACATCAACTTCTCCCAGCCGAAGGTCTACGGGCCGGGCAAGCGGTAAGTCTCCCGCTCATTTCACGAAGGTCAGGTCCATCACGGACTTGGCGTCCAGCGCCTTGTCCACCTGGCCTTCGGACTGCCAGAACTTCACCTGATTGACGACGTCGTCGACCAGCAGCTTGCCCTTCGGCTCGACATAGGGCAGGCCGGCGGCAACGACCTCGGGCTTCTGCTTCGTGGCCTCGGCGATGATCGCCAGAAGCTCGTCGTAGCCCGGGCCCTTCACCACGGTGCCCGACGCGTCCTTGGCGTTGAAGGCGGCGTGGTATTCGGCCAGCGCGGTCAGATAGGCGCTGACGAATTTCTCGGCCAGCGGGCGGCGCTGGGCGACGGTCTTCGGGCTGGTGAAGAGGGCGCCGAGCTGCCACGGCGTCTCGTCGCCGACCCAGCCCAGGATGGTGCCGGAGCCTTCGGCGGCGAGCTGGCGGGCCACCGTCACCGGGGCGATCACCGCGTCCACCTGACCGCCCTTGAAGGCGGCGACCATCTTCGGCACGTCCTGCATCGCCACCATGGTCACGTCCTTGACCGTGAAGCCGTGCTTCTGGCCGAGCAGGCCGACCATGTAATGGAAGGTCGAGCCCACCGTGGTGATGGCGATGCGCTTGCCCTTGAGGTCGGCCGGCTTGGTCAGCCCGGCGTCATGCGCCGCCTTGGTCGCCACATAGGCGCTGAGCTGGAAGCCCGGCTCGTCGCGGCTCTGCGCCGCGATCATGGTGACGGCGCCCTTGGCGGCGAGGTTGTAGAAGCCCGCCGTCAGGCCGGTCACGCCGAAATCCACGTCGCCCGAGGCCACCGCCACCGGCACCTGCTGGGCCGAGGTGAACATCTTCAGATCGACGTCCAGCCCTTCCTTTTCGAAATAGCCTTTGGACTTGGCGATGAAGATCGGGCCGGAGGAGGCCAGCGCCAGCACGCCGATGGAGGTCTTCTCCAACCCCTGCGCCTTGGCGGCGGGCGTCCCGGCCAGCGCCAGGGCCGCGGCACCCATTGCACCCAGAACCAAACGGCGGCTCCAACGCACGACGGTCATTCTCAGTCTCCCTTTCTCAATCATCATTTTTCTCACCGCCATTTCAGCAGGCGGCGTTCCAGGATGGACAGCACGGTCCCGATGCTCAGGCCGAGCAGCGAGAGAACCAGCACGCCGGCCAGGAGCTGGTCGGTCAGCATCAGGTTGCCGGCGGTCAGGACGAAGGCGCCGATGCCGTATTCCGCGCCGATCATCTCCGCCGCGACCACCAGGATCAGCGCGATGGAGGCGGTGATGCGGAAGCCGGCGAGGATGCCGGGGAGGGCACCGGGAAGCACGATCTTGCGCAGGATCGACGCCCAGGGCAGGCCGAAGCTTTGCGCCATGCGGATCAGGTTGCGCGGCACCGAATCGATGGCGCTGTAGGTGGCGATCACCGTAGGGAAGAAGACGCCGAAGCCGATGGTGGCGAACTTCGACGGCTCGCCGATGCCGAACCACAGGATGAACAGCGGCAGCAGCGCGATCTTCGGGATCGGGAAGAAGGCCGAGACCAGGGGCACGCCGACCGCCCGCGCCACCGACCCGATGCCCATGGCGAATCCCACGGCCATGCCGGCCACCGTGCCCATGACCCAGCCGACGCCGATGCGCATCAGCGACGCCTTCAGGTGCTGCCACAGCGATCCATCCTGCGCCATGGCGGCCAGCGCCGAGGCGACCGCGCTCGGCGGCGGCAGGAACAGCTCGCTGACGAGGCCGAAGCGGTTGGTGGATTCCCACACCGCGATCAGGATCACGAAGGCGAGCAGCGCCGCCCAGCGGTGCCCCTTGACCGTGAAGCCGCCGCCGCGGAAGCGGACGGGTTGCGACGGCGTGGCGGAACGTTCGGTCATGGGGAGGCTGGTGTCAGGCATCGGCGATCTCCCGGTCGGCCAGTTGGGCCTCGGCCCGGATCAGGTGCCACAGCCGGTCGCGCACCTCCGCCAGATGGGCCTGGGCGGAGGGTTCCAGCCGCTGGTCGCGCGGCTCCTCGATGGTCACGATCTCGCGCAGGCGGCCGGGGCGGCGGCTGAGCACGACGACCCGGTCGGCCAGCCGCAGCGCCTCGTCCAGATTGTGGGTGACGTAGAGGGCGGTCGTCCGCTCGCGCTGCCAAAGCGACAGGAAATCCTCCATCAGCAGCTCGCGCGTCTGGGCGTCGAGCGCCGACAGCGGCTCGTCCAGCAGCAGCATGGCCGGGCGCACGGCCAGCGCGCGGGCGATGCCGACGCGCTGGCGCATGCCGCCCGACAACTGCTTGGGCAGCGCCTTGCGGAAGTCCCACAGACCCATGCGGCGCAGGCCGGATTCGATGCGCTCCCGCCGCTCCGCCGTCGACAGCGGGTGGTGTTCGAGGACGAGCGACAGGTTGTCCTCGACGCTGCGCCAGGGCAGCAGGGCGAAGTCCTGGAAGATGAAGGTGATCGGGTTCAAGCAGCCGTCCGGCACCTCGCCCGCCACCGCGATGGTGCCGGAGGTGGGCGCCACGATGCCGCCGGCGATGCCGAGCAGGGTGGACTTGCCGCAGCCCGACGGGCCGATGACGGCCAGAACCTCTCCCTCCTGCACCGTCAGGTCGATGCCGTCCAGCACGACGAGGTCGTCGTAGCGGTGGCACAGGTCCTTGATGATAAGCCTCATTGTCCCTTTCCTGTTGCCGACCCCGCCCAGGCGATCAGCAGTTCGTCGCGCGAGGTCAGGCCCGCTTCCGGCAGCGCGTGGTTCACGACGGCCTTGGCGGCGCCGCCGGTCGCTTCCGGCAGGCGGTTCTCCCACATGGCCTGATGGAGCGTGGGCAGCTCGTCCCAGTTCCCGAGGTATGTCGTTGGCACACGGACCGCCCCCGACGCAATGACGCGGTTCAGCCCTGCGATTTCCGCAGCGTTCGAAAGATGCGTACCGACGATGGATGCGGATGGCATCAGGATGCGGCGCTGGCGCATCCACACCTGCGGCGCGTAAAAGCTGTAGCGACGACCACTCATGTCGCCGCAATAGACCACGCGCCCCGTGTGCGGCTTGACCAGCATGGTCGAGACGGCCAGCGTGTCGCGCCGCGCCCGCTCCACCACCACGTCCGGCATGCCGCGCGGATTGTCGGCGGCGCGCAGGATACGGCCCACCGCTTGGCCCAGCGGCTTGAAGCTGTCTTCGGTGAACAGCCGCACCGCCTCCTTGAAGGCTGCGGTCTCGCGTTGCGGGTCGGGCAGGTCCGGCATGGTGTCGGGCCAGTCGAAATGCGGCACACGGCGCGTGATCTCGGCCAGTGACACGGCGCCGGCCAGCGCCTCGCCGTAGCCCAGCGACAGCACGAAGTCGCGTTCGGAATCCCGGTCGGTAACGACGCAGACGCGGGCGCCGCTCTCGCGCGCCGCCTCGATGGCCGACAGCGCCATGTCGTCGCGCAGCCCCACCGCCCCGGCGCCGTAGAAGACCAGCACGGCCTCGCCGGGGCGCAGGCGGGCGCGGCGCAGCATCTCGGCGGGCTCGGCGGCGCCGGGCTTGCCGAGGAAGGTCATGTGGTAGCCGCTGGAGGCGCCGAAGAAGGTCAGCGCGCCGCCGTCCGCCAACGATTGGAAGGTGCGCGGGAAGGTCGTCTCGCCGGCGTGGCTGACGGCGTAGTCCACAAGGTGGCCGCCGTTGGCGGCGCGCAGCGCGTCGATGTAGGGGCGCCCGGCTTCCTCCCACGCCGCCCAGTGCGCCGGATCGGCGGGGATGCGGGTGAAGGCGGCCTCGGCGACGGAGCGGTCCACCGCTTCCGCCCCACGGGCGCGGATCGTGGCGGCGCGGCGCTCCGAGGAGACCATGCCGGTGACCTTCATGCGCCGGGCCAGCGCCAGCTCGACGGTCCAGGCGCCGGTGCCGCCCGCCGCCCCCTCCACCAGCAGGCGCTTGCCGGGCTGCACGTCGAGCGCCGTGAACAGCGCGCGGTAGCCGGTCCCGGCGGCCAGCATGTAGCTGCCCGCCTCCTCCAGCGCGAGGCCGGCCGGCAGCGGGAAGAGCTGCGGCCCGTCGGCCAGCATGAATTGCTGGTGGCTGCCGTCCGGCGACTGGTAGCCCTGGATGTGGAAGTCGGTGAACATCGGGTCGGCCCCGGCCTCCGGGTCCAGCAGGTCGGAGACGCCGGAATAGACGGCGACCAGATCGCCCACCGCCAGCCGTCCCTGGGCCTGCAACGCCTCGCCCATGCGCACGACCATGCCGACGCCGCCGGAGCCGGTGACGTGCACGTCCTCGTCATGCTCGTCGAACAGCGAGATGGGGATGCCGGTCAGCGCCCAGACGTCGTTGTAGTTGACCTCGGAAGCCAGGACGTAGACGAGCGCCTGGTTGGGGGCGGGCTCCGGAACGGGAATGACGACCTCGGCTTCGGCCTGTACCGGGTCGCCATGGGCTGCCGCGCCGGTTTCCAGGTCGCGGACGACGGCCTGGGCGAGCTGCCAGCGGGGCAGGGGTGTGGCGCCGGGAACGAAGGGGCTGCCGATGGGCAGCACGCCGTCGCGGCTGTCGCGCCGCGGACGGGCGGGCAGCTGTCTCTTATACACATCTCCGAGCCCACGAGACTATAAC
>NZ_JAUQTX010000356.1:0-5029 GCF_059803775.1 Azospirillum sp. UFLA03-27
GTTATAGTCTCGTGGGCTCGGAGATGTGTATAAGAGACAGGGCCTGGGCCCGCGCTTCGCCGGCGAGTTTGTCCAGCAGGCCCAGCACGATGCCCGACAGCCGGTCGAGATCGGCCAGGGACTGCGCCTCGGCGGCGTCGTCCCCCTGCTCATGGGCGCGCAGGGCGCGCTTGCCGGCCTCGTGGAAGCGGGCGTGCGGTTCGGCGATCCGCTCGAAGGACGGGCAGGAGCGCACGGCGGCGTCGCTCACCGTGTCGTACCATTTTCCCAGACGGCAGCCGTGATGGTCGGCCAGCCGGTCCGCGGTAGCCTCGCCGTGGCCCTGGACGGTTTTCAGCACGGTGTCACGGAAGGTCACATGGTCGATCTTGGTGTTCTCGATCAGCTGGATGTGGCGGGCCAGCTCGGATGCACTGTGGGCGTGGCCGGCGTCCAGCGAGAAGAAGGCCATCTGCTGGCGCAGCTGCCCGGCCTGCTCCTCCAGCGAGCGGGCGGCGGCGGTGCTTTCCTCGACCAGCGCGGCGTTCTTCTGGGTCATCTCGTCCATCTGGGCGACGGCGGTGTTGACCTCGTCCAGGCCGGACGCCTGCTCGGCGGTGGCGCGGGCGATCTCCGACACGAGGTCGGCGACCCGCGCGATGCCCGCCACGATGTCGGTCAGCGAGGAGCCTGCGGAGCGGACCAGCTCCACTCCGTCCTTGACCTGCGCCCCGCTGTCGAGGATCAGCGTCTTGATCTCCTTGGATGCCTGGGCGGAGCGCTGGGCGAGGTTGCGCACCTCCTGCGCCACCACGGCGAAGCCGCGCCCGGCGTCGCCGGCCCGCGCCGCCTCCACCGCCGCGTTCAGCGCCAGCAGGTTGGTCTGGAAGGCGATCTCGTCGATCACCCCGATGATGTCGGAAATCTTCTGCGACGAGCGCTCGATCCCGCGCATCGCCTCCACCGCGCTGGCGGCGACCTGACCGCCCTTCTCGGCGGCGCGCCGGGCGTCGTTGGCGAAGGCGTTGACCTGCTGGGCGTTGTCGGCGTTGGAGCGGACGGTGGCCGCCAGCTCCTCCATGCTCGCCGCCGTCTCCTCCAGCGAGGAGGCCTGCTGCTCGGTGCGCTCGGACAGGTCGAGGCTGCCGTCGGCGATCTCGCGGCTGGCCGCGGCGATGGATTCGGCGGCGCCGTTGATGCGGCGGACGATCTCCGACAGCTTTTCCGCCGTGCCGTTGAAATCGTCCTTCAGGCGCAGGAACACGCCCTCGTACGGCTTGTCGATGCGCCGCGACAGGTCGCCCTGCGACAGCGATTCCAGCATGGCGGCCAGATCCTCGGTCACGCCGGAGACGTTGGCGGCCAGCCGGTTCATGCCCTCGCTGACCAGCCGGAAGAAGCCGGTCTTGCCGTCCAGCGCGATCCGCTGGGTGAAGTCGCCGCGAACGGCGCTGTCCACCATGGCGGCGATCTCCGCCTCGATGGACAGCTCGGCGGTCAGGTCGCGCCATTCGACGACGAGGCCCAGCTTCTCGCCGTGGCGTCCGGCGACCGGGCTGGCGGTGATCTCAAAGCTGCGGCGGCCCGCCTTGACCATGCCCTTGTAGGGGCTGGCGAGGCCGGTCAGGCTGCTGCGCAGGCGCGGAGCCTCGGTGTCGAGCGCGTCGAGAGTCGTCCCGATCAGCCCGGCGGCGTCGAAGGCGGGCAGGGCCTTGCGCAGGTCGCTCTCGGCGGCCTTGAACATCGCCAGGGCGGCGGCGTTGCAATAGGTGACGGTCCCGTCCTCGCCCACCGTCATGATGCAGGACGACACGCGGTCGAGCGCGATTCCCGCCCGCACGGCGGTCACCGCGTCCTCCTTGAAGGCGGCGACCGCGCGGGCCATCGCGCCCAGCTCGTCGCGCCCGTCGGTGTGGGGGACGGTGACCGACAGATGGCCGTCGCTGAGATCGGTCATCACCTTGCGAATGCCCTGGACCGGGTCGGTGATCGAGCGGGCGATGACCTGGGCGGCGCCGATGCCCAGCAGCAGCGACAGGCCGCCCAGCACCAGGGCCAGCAGGACGCTGTTCTCCACCTCGGCCTCGGCGCGGGACTCGATCCCCTTCTGCTCGGCGTGGATGGCGGTGGCGATGGAGTCCAGCGTCGCGCTCAGGGCGGTGACGACCTTGGCGACGACCTCGGCGCGCAGGCGGTCGATCTCCCTGTCGGCGGCGACGGCGTCGCGGAAGGCGGTGCGGTAGTCCGGCGCCCGTTCCGCCACCTCGCGCAGCATCGCCGCCACACGGGGTTCGGTCAGCAGGGCCTGCGCCTCGCGCACATGCTCCAGCATCTCGTCCAGGTTCTTTTCCATCGGCCCCGCGGCGGCGGCGTCGCGCATGCCGAGCGCGCGGTTGGCGAAGAGGCGGGTCAGCACCCAGTGCTTCTCCATCTCCTCCCCGACCAGGGCGGCGTCCTTGTCGCCGGTGGCCTGGGCGCCCTCGACGATGCGCTCCAGCGTCCCGGTGATCTGGGTGCCCAGCGGGTCCATGGTCTGGCGGATGGCCGCGTCGTAGCGGTCGCGGACGACGCGGATCGCCTCGAACTGGGTGTGGTACTCGGTGTGCAGCCGCGCCAGCTCGGCGAAGGCCGCCGCCTGGCTGGAGCGCTGGATGGCCGCGCCGTGAGCGGTCAGCGCCTGATCGAACTCGGTGCGCAGCGCCCGCTGGCGGTTGAGCGCGGCGGGGTCGCCGGACACCAGATAGTCGCGCCCGTGGATGCGCTGGTTGGCGAGCCGGGCCGAGAGGTCTTTGGCGAAGGTGGCGAGTTCGCCGCCGGTGAGCACCGCGTCGACGCTGCCGTTCAGGCTGCGGATGCTCAGCAGGCTGGCGGCGACCTGGGCGGCCAGCAGGGCGAGCAGGAGCGCGAAGGCCAGCCACAGCCGCTTCGAGATGCCCATCGCCCCAACGAACGAACCGATCCCTTTCGCCATGCCATCCCCCTTGCCCGCCGTGTCGTACCGGCGTTAGCCCTTATTTGAAACAAACCCGTGTGAAAAGCCGCGACATGACGCACCCCCGTCGGCGCCTGTCTGGGCACCTCCGTGGGGCGCTGTTCAGGACGCCCGCTCCAGCGCCGGCAGGGCCCTGGTCGCCGAGTCCAGCTCGCTGTTCTCGACGGAGAACAGCTTCTCGACGCTCAGCAGCGTGACCATGCGGTCGTCGGCGGTGTAGAGGCCGCTGAGATACTCGGCGTCGACCATGCCGCCGTCCACGTCGGGCGGCGGCTTGATGGCGTCGTGGCCGATCGCCAGGATGTCGGAGATGGCGTCGACCAGGATGCCGCGGGTGCGTTCTCCCACCTGGATCACCACCACGACGTGGCGCTTGGTGACCGACGTGGCACCGCCGCCGAAGCGGGCGCGCAGGTCGAAGATGGGGATGATGATGCCGCGCAGGTTGATGACGCCGCGCACATAGTCCGGCAGGTTCGGCAGGCGGCTTTCCGGCGTCCAGCCGCGGATCTCGCGGACCGACAGGATGTTGACGCCGTATTCCTCGCTGCCGACGGTGAAGGTGACGTACTGCTCCTCGGCGGCGTTGACCGCCATGACGTCGTTGCGGGCGTCGGTGCGGGTACCGCCGACGGTGGCGAGCGCGGTGGAACTGCTCATCGCTGTGGCCTCAGACCGGTTCGAGTGCGGATGCGGGCAGCGCGGCCACCGGCGGACGCGGCGCCCTGGAGTCCATGTGCCGGCTCATCTCGCGCAGGCCGGCGACGTCCAGGATCAGGGCGACGCGCCCGTCGCCCAGGATGGTCGCGGCGGCCACGCCATCGAGGCGGCGGAAGTTCGCTTCCAGGCTCTTGATGACGACCTGCTGCTGGCCCAGCACCTCGTCCACGACGAGGCCGAGGCGGGAGCCGTCCTCCGTCTCCACCAGAACCACCAAGGCGCGGGTGGGGTCGGCGACGGCGTCGGGGATGCCGAACAGCTGGTGCAGGTAGACCAGCCGCACATACTCGCCGCGGGCCATCATCACGTCGCACTTGCCGACCAGCCCGTGCAGGTCCGCCGCCTTGGGGCGCAGGCTCTCCACGATGTTGGTCAGCGGCAGGACGAAGCGCTCCTCGCCGACCGAGATCACCATGCCGTCGAGCACCGCCAGGGTCAGCGGCAGCGACAGCACGAAGCGCGAGCCCTCACCCGGTGTCGAGTAGACGCCGATGCGCCCGCCGAGCGAGGTGATGTTCCGCCGCACCACGTCCATGCCGACGCCGCGGCCCGACAGGTTGGACACCTGATCGGCGGTGGAGAAGCCGGGCAGGAAGATCAGGTTGTCGATCTCCTCGTCCGACAGGGTGGCGCCCGGCTGGACGAGGCCCTTCTCGATGGCCTTGGACAGCACCTTGGGCCGGTTGATGCCGCGCCCGTCGTCGGTGATCTCGATGACGATGCGGCCCGAGCGGTGCTGCGCCGACAGGTGCACGGTGCCGGCGCGCGGCTTGCCGACGCGCTCCCGCTCCTCCGGCCCTTCCAGCCCGTGGTCGATGGAGTTGCGGATCATGTGGGTCAGCGGATCGACGAGGTTCTCCACCACCGTCTTGTCCACCTCGGTCGTCTCGCCGCTGGTGACGAGCTGGACCTCCTTGCCGGTCGTGGCGGCGCATTCGCGGACCAGCCGCGGCATGCGGGAGAAGACGCTCGACACCGGCTGGGCGCGGATCGACATCACGCTCTCGCGCAGCTCGCGGGTGTGCTGGGCCAGCTGCTCCAGCCCTTCCAGAAGCTCCTGGAACTCGCCGGGGGGCAGCTCGCGCACATGCTCGGCGATCATCGCCTGGGTGATGACCATCTCGCCGACCATGTTGACCAGCCGGTCGATCTTGTCGAGATCGACCCGGATGGTGTGGCTGGTCAGCCCGGCATGCTCCGCCCCGCCGCCGTTGGGGCGCGGACGGGCGGCTTCGGCTTTCTGGGTTTCAGCCCCAGGGGATTTGGGGGACGCTTCGGGGACTGTCTCTTATACACATCTGACGCTGCCGACGATTATACGCGAGTGTAGATCTCGGT
>NZ_JAUQTX010000357.1:0-5023 GCF_059803775.1 Azospirillum sp. UFLA03-27
GTTATAGTCTCGTGGGCTCGGAGATGTGTATAAGAGACAGCTTCAGGGCGGTCACGACCTCCCGTGTCTCGCGGACGAAGGTCTCCGGGTCCTTGGACACCGCCAGCGGGCCGGGCCAGCTTGCCCGATAGCGGTCGAAGCGTGCGCGCAGGCTGCCCATTTCGGCCTGGAAGCGCGCCGCCGTGGCGCGCAGCGCCGGGGTCGGGTGGGCCAGCAGGCGCGGGTAGAGCGCGCTGTCCTCCAGCGACAGGTGGACGGTGAACACGCCGAACAGATCGCGGACCGCCGTGGCCAGAGCGGTGGCGTTCGCCGCCGGGGACGGCGCCGCCAGCAGGGAGTCGATCCGGCCGACGAGTTGCCCGACGGTGGCGTGGTGATGGCGGTACAGGGTGGTGCTGATGGCTGCACTGGACATGACGAGGTCTCCAACCGGGGCCGCCGACGGATGGGCGGTGCGTGACGGTGAGAGTGCCGGCTGGAGCGTCGCCGATCGTTGTGCCAGAGCAAGCAGGGGGAAGGTCAGGGAAGAAGCGACGCGGCGGGGAGCGGGGCACTCAGCCCCGGCTCCCCGCCACGGTTAAGGCGACGGTTCCCTCAGGAACGCTCAGTCGTCCCCATGCCCGTGGGCGAGCGCCGGACCGGTCGGCACCGCGGCCGGCTTGCCGGCCCCGACCAGCGTGCGCAGCAGGACGTAGAAGACCGGCGTCAGCATCAGGCCGAACAGGGTGACGCCGATCATCCCGGCGAACACCGCCACACCCATCGCGTGGCGCATCTCGGCGCCGGCGCCGGTCGAGGTGACCAGCGGCACCACGCCCATGATGAAGGCGATGGAGGTCATCAGGATGGGCCGCAGCCGCAGCCGGCTGGCCTCGATGGCGGCCTGCACCACGCTGCGCCCCTGATGCTCCAGCTCGCGGGCGAACTCGACGATCAGGATGGCGTTCTTCGCCGACAGGCCGACCAGGACCATGAAGCCGATCTGCGTGAAGACGTTGTTGTCACCCCCCGTCAGCCACACCCCGGCCAGCGCCGACATCAGGCTCATCGGCACGATCAGCAGGATGGCCAGCGGCAGGGTCAGGCTCTCGTACTGGGCGGCCAGCACCAGGAAGACGAGCAGGATGCTGATGGGGAAGATCCACAGCGCCGCGTTGCCGGCCAGGATCTCCTGATAGGTCAGGTCGGTCCATTCGAACCGCACGCCGCGCGGCAGGGTCTCCTGGGCGATGCGCTCCGCCGCCGCCTGCGCCTGGCCCGACGAATAGCCGGGCGCCGGGCCGCCGTTGATGTCGGCGGCGGTGTAGCCGTTGTAGCGCACGACCATCTCCGGCCCGTAGCTCTGCTTCACGGTGACCAGCGAGGAGAGCGGCACCATGTCGCCCTGGGCGTTGCGCGTCTTCAGCAGGCCGATGTCGGCGGATTCGGCGCGGAAGGGCGCGTCGGCCTGGACCCGCACTTGGTAGACCCGGCCGAAGCTGTTGAAGTCGTTCACATAGAGCGAGCCCAGATAGATCTGCATGGTGTCGAACACCTCGCCGATGGGCACGCCCTGCTGCTTGGCCTTCACGCGGTCGAGATCGACGTCGAGCTGCGGGACGTTGATCTGGTAGCTGGAGAAGGCCGGCCCCAGCTCCGGCGTTTCCATCGCCTTCTTCAGGAAGGAGCCGACCGCCGCGTTCAACGCCTCGTAGCCCAGCGCGCCGCGGTCCTCGATCTGCATCTTGAAGCCGCCCAGCGTGCCGAGGCCCATCACCGGGGGAGGCGGGAAGATGGCGACGAAGGCTTCCTTCAGGCCGGCGTAGCGCTTCTGCAGATCACCGGCGATGGCGGCGGCGGAGAGCGACGGGTCCTTGCGCTCGGCGAAGGGCTTCAGCGTGACGAAGACGATGCCGGCGCTGGAGCTGTTGGTGAAGCCGTTGACCGACAGGCCGGGGAAGGCGACGGCGCTCTGCACGCCGGGGCGGGCGAGCGCGATGTCGGTCATCTCGCGGATCACCGCTTCCGTGCGGTCGAGCGAGGCGCCGTTGGGAAGCTGGGCGAAGCTGATGAGGTATTCCTTGTCCTGCGCCGGGACGAAGCCCATCGGCACGGTGCGGCCGAGCAGCACGGTGACGCCGAGCAGCCCGACATAGACCAGCATCATCAGCCCCTTGTGCCGCACCACCCCGCCGACGCCGCGGCCGTAGCCGGTCGAGGCGCGGTGGAAGACCCGGTTGAACAGCCGGAAGAAGCCGCCGAAGACCTTGTTCATCGCGCGGGTCAGCCAGTCCTGCGGCTGGTCGTGTCCGCGCAGCAGGACCGCCGCCAGGGCCGGCGACAGGGTCAGCGAGTTGAAGGCGGAGATGACGGTGGAGATCGCGATGGTCATCGCGAACTGCTTGTAGAACTCGCCGGTCAGGCCGCTCATGGCCGCCAGCGGGACGAAGACGGCGACCAGGGTCAGCGCGATGGCGATGATCGGGCCGCTGACCTCCTGCATGGCGCGGTAGGTGGCTTCCTTGGCCGACAGGCCGTTCTCGATGTTGCGCTCGACGTTCTCCACGACGACGATGGCGTCGTCCACGACGATGCCGATGGCCAGCACCATGCCGAACAGCGACAGCGCGTTGATCGAATAGCCCAGCCCCAGCATCAAAGAGAAGGTGCCGACGATGGACACCGGAACCGCCAGCAGCGGGATGATCGAGGCGCGCCAGGTCTGAAGGAAGACGATGACCACCAGCACGACCAGGGCGACGGCTTCCAGCAGCGTGTGGATCACCGCGTCGATGCTGGAGCGGACGAACTGCGTCGGGTCGTAGACGATGCTGTAGTCGACGCCGTCCGGCATGTCGGCCTTGAGGTCGGCCATGGTCGCCCGGATGGCGTCGGAGATGGCCAGCGCGTTGGCGCCCGGCGACTGGTTGATGCCCAGCGCCACCGCCGGCTTGTTGTCGAGCAGCGAGCGCAAGCCGTACTGCGCCGCCGCCATCTCGACGCGGGCGACGTCGCGCAGCAGGGTGACGCCGCCCTGCTCGCCAGTCTTCAGGATGATCGCGCCGAACTCCTCCGGCGTCGTCAGGCGGCCTTGCGCGTTGATCGAAAGCTGGAGGGGCGTGTCGGGCAGCGCGGGCGAGGCGCCGATGACGCCCGCCGCGACCTGGACGTTCTGCTCGCGGATCGCCGCCACCACGTCGGACGCGGTCAGGCCGCGCTGGGCGACCTTGTTGGGGTCGAGCCAGACGCGCATGGAATAGTCGCCGGCGCCCCACACCTGAACCTCGCCGACGCCGGAGATCCGGCTCAGCCGGTCCTTGACGTTGAGGATGGCGTAGTTGCGCAGGTAGGTCATGTCGTAGCGGTCGTTGGGCGACAGCAGATGCACGACCATGGTCAGGGTGGGCGAGCTTTTGACCGTCGTCACGCCCAGCCGCTGCACGTCGGACGGCAGCCGCGGCAGCGCCTGCGCCACCCGGTTCTGCACGAGCTGCTGCGCCTTGTCCGGGTCGGTGCCCAGCCGGAAGGTCACGGTCAGCGCCATGTTGCCGTCGCTGTTGGCCTGCGACTGCATGTACAGCATGTTCTCGACGCCGTTGATCTGCTCCTCCAAGGGGGAGGCGACCGTTTCGGCGATGACCTTGGGGTTGGCGCCCGGGAACTGGGCGCGCACGACGACCGACGGCGGAACGACCTCCGGGTACTCGGAGATGGGCAACTGGAACAGCGAGATCGCTCCCGCCAGGAACAGCGCCACCGACAGCACGCCCGCGAAGATCGGACGGTCGATGAAGAATTTCGAGATGTTCATGATGGCCTTCCCAGCGGGCGGCATGGAGTTTGGGTACAAGGCCCCCTCCGTCCCCCGCGGTGCGGGGGACGGTTGGCGACGGAAGGCGTCTCCCGCGACGCGGGGGAGGGGGCCAGGCTGTTACTGGTTCGCGGCGGTCTCGATGGCGTCCGCCGGCTTGCCCATCGCCACCGTCTTCGGGCTGATGCGGGCACCGGGCCGGGCGTGCTGGACGCCGTTGACGACGATGCGCTCCCCGGCGGCGAGGCCGCTCTTGACCACCCGCAGCCCGTTCTGCGCAGCACCCGGGATGATCTCGCGGTACTGCACGGTGTCGTCGCCGCCGACCACCAGGACGAACTTCTTGTCCTGGTCGGTGTTGATGGCGCGGTCCTCGACCATCAGCGCGTCGTGCGGGGTGCTGCCGCCGACCTTGACGCGGGCGTAGAGGCCGGGGACCAGCATGCCGTCGGGATTGTCGAACTTGGCGCGCACGCGGATGGTGCCGGACACGGAATCGAGCCGGTTGTCCACATGCTCCACCGTGCCGCCGCGCGAATAGCCGTTCTCGTTGGCGAGGCCGAGCTGGACCGGCACGTCGGCGGCGTCCTTCACGCTGGCGATGTGGCGCAGGTAGGTCTGCTCGTCGACGTCGAAGGAGGCGTAGATCGGCGAGACCGAGACCAGCGTCGTCAGCGGGGCGGCGGAGGCGCCGGACGCCACGACGTTGCCCACCGTCGCCTCGGCGCGCGAGACGCGGCCGGAGATGGGTGCGGTGACCTGGGTGTGCTCCAGGTCGATGCGGGCGAGGTCGAGGGCCGCCTGCGCCGCCTTCAGGTTGGCGCCGGCCTCGCGGGCGGCGTTCTCCTTCTCGTCCAGGGTCTGGCGCGAGACGGTGTTGTTCTGCACCAGCCGCTGGGCGCGGTCGAGGTCGGCGGTGGTGAAGCGCACCGCGGCCTGCGCGGCGGCGACCTGGGCCTCGGCCCGGGCGACCTCGGCGACGTGGGGGCGCGGGTCGATGGTGAAGAGGGGATCGCCCTTCTTCACCAGGGCGCCGTTGCGGAAATGCACGGCGGTGATGGCGCCCGACACCTGCGGGCGCACCTCCACCCGGTCGACCGCCTCCAGGCGGCCCGAGTAGGACTGCCAGTCGGTGATCTTGCGGGCGACGACCGGTGCCACGTCCACCTCTGTCTCTTATACACATCTCCGAGCCCACGAGACTATAACAGCTATCGCGTATGCCGTCTTCTG
>NZ_JAUQTX010000358.1:0-5035 GCF_059803775.1 Azospirillum sp. UFLA03-27
AGCGCAGGCCGCGCTCGCCGCACGGGATGCCGAACTCACCGCAGCGCAGGCCGCGCTCGCCGCACGGGATGCCGAGCTCACCGCAGCGCAGGCCGCGCTCGCCGCGCAGGGCGCCGAGCTCACCGGAGCACAGGCCGCGCTCGCCGCACGGGATGCCGAGCTCACCGGAGCGCAGGCCGCGCTCGCCGCACGGGATGCCGAACTCACCGCAGCGCAGGCCGCGCTCGCCGCACGGGATGCCGAGCTCACCGCAGCGCAGGCCGCACTCGCCGCACAAAGTGAAGTATTGCCACGTGGTAATAAAACTTTATCTCTAAGCCCATTGATTGTTATATAACTAAAATCATTAAATCTGATATCTACGGATGATAGATGTGTCCAAGAAGCAGATTTATGTCAGGCCATAGCATTATTATACCTTGCTATATTTTTTAAAAGTGAATTCATTAATAATAAATGAGGTATAGATACTAGGTACTTGATAAGTAATTGATAAAATTTGCCTTTTTGAATTGCTTTTTACGTTTCATACTGCGTTGTAAATGCTGTCAGTATTAGATAATGCTTTGTTTTTTGAGGAACTCTGTGAGATAGTTCAAGAAACCATTGCCAAACGTGTGAAGAACTGCGACGAATGTCCTTCGCCGAAACTAGAATCCCTGGTTTCGGTTTGCGTCCGGCCTCCGTCTACCGGCGGATGGCCGAAGACATTCTCCGCGGTCCGGTTTGGCAAGCCTCGTGCCGGCTCGATGCCAAGGACCGATCAAGCTTTTGGGGCGCTTGGCGCGTCAGGTGCCCGGCGACGAGCCCGCCTCCCCTCGGCCACTGGGATGATCAGTCCGAACCGCTCAGCGCGGTCAAGCAGCGCTTTAACCGAAGACGCCGACCAAGTCGTGCCACGGCGCGGCGTGCGGATGTGCATCTCCTCCAAGCGCGCGGCGATCGCGCGCAGGCTGATGGTCGGGTCAGCCCCCTTGATGCCGGCGATGACCAGCAGGAGGTCGTCCTTGGGCGGCTTGCGCGGTGCCGGCGCGATCAGGTCCGGCTCGGCCAAGCCTTCCGCGACAAGGCGGTGGACCGCCCGCGACAGCCGGTCGGCGGTCCAGGTCCGGTCGGGCGAGCCAAGCCGGCCGAGCGTCTTGGCCACTTTGCCCCAAGAGTTCCCCGGGCGCATGGAGCGCACCTTGGGCAGCCAAGCCTCCATGCTTGCCAACAGATCGGCCACATATTGCCGGTCGCGGATGGCGGAGAGCGTCGCAATGGCGTCGGGATCGCGGCGCTTGAGGGCGGGATTGCCTCCCACCCGTCCACGCGCCTTGGCCGCCCGCAATCCGGCCTTGGTGCGCTCACGGATCAGCGCGCGCTCCAACTCCGCCGCAGCGCCCAAAACCTGCAGGGCGAACTTGCCCTGCGGTGTGGAGGTGTCGATCGGGTCGCGCAGCGACTTGAAGTGGGCGCCGACCGTTTCCAGCCCCTCGATCACGTCGAGCAGGTGGGAGAGCGAACGGGCCAGCCGGTCAATGCGCGCCACGACCAGGATGTCACCGCGCTTCACCTGGGCGACGGCCTTGGCGAGTTCCGGGCGTGCCCGGCTGGCGCCCGATGCCTTTTCCTCGAAGATCACCGAGCAGCCGGCGGCTTTCAGCTCGTCGAGCTGGCTGAAGGTGGCTTGGTCTTCGGTGGAAACGCGGGCGTAGCCGATGAGGGCCATGGAGTCCGTTCATGAAAGCGGAAAAACTGCCCCACTGTACAATTCAATCCGTTATGAGGAAACGATCGTTTGGCCGCCTGTACAACCCATTTGAACAGCCTGACGCGCCAGCCGGCGTCGCTCGCAAGGTGGGCGCGAGGATGGGTATGGGATGGGTGGGAGTCGGCTCATAAATAAAGCCGGAGAAAAGTTCGGTCTTGAAGCCGGAAGACGGGCCGAAATGGCCGAAAACCACGAGAGTCCGCTCATAAAGCCGGAGCGACATCCCGGGATCGGGAGCGTCCCAAAGGAGATCTGCGACGTGGATCAGGGCGCCGGACCGCGGACCGCAAAACCGGGCTGCGGACATTGGCGGAATGGCTTGGCAATCTGGCTGAAGTTGAGCGCCCTGGCTCGCTTGGAGCGGCCGATCTTGGCGGCGACGGCCCGGTTCTAAACCGATCCACTCTCTTCTAAACGGATCTGGTCTGCAAAACGGCGGCCGGTCCGGGGCGGAAGCCGCGGAAAACCGGCTTCTAAACTGATCTACCCGTCAGCGACACCGACGGCGACAACCGTTCATGGAACCGATGCGGCGATCCACGTCTCGGCAACCTTGCATGTGTTGCGATGAGGTGCGGCAGTGATCTGTGAGATAAGTATCACGAGAGCCCTGGAGGCGCATAAGGCGGTAGCGAGGGCGGGGGGCTTAGCGCGAAGGAGAGGGCAGCGCATCCGCGTCACCGCCGCCGCCCGTCAAGGCTTCGAAATACATCGTGGCAATATCGATTGCGCCCATCCTTCACCGCACGGGACTTCGATCCATCCAAATGACTTAAGTTTTCCTAAAGTGATGGTTCTGAAGAAGGCCTCCGTATGGAATGAATATCAATAGAATTGGCGTTTTGCGCGAGGAGTAGGAGTTATTACTTATTAGGCAGTTGCAGGAGTACACCTTGGAAATTCATGTCATAGGAAGTCGCACGCTTTGCCATATACGCGGGTGGGGCGCTCGGGCATCCCAACGATCACAACAAAATTTACGGAGAGTTCCCCTTGAACGAAGTCATCATCGCGGACGCTGGGCTTGAGGATCTCGACGCACTGCTCAGCCACCGCCGTCCCGACGTTCAGGTTACGCTCGTTTCCTCCGCCGAGGATGGCCATGCCGTTCTCGCCGCCGCGCTCGCCGCGCGCCCGTCCGTCCTGCATCTGGTCGCCCATGGCGAGCCGGGGCGGGTCCTGCTGGGTGCCCAGCCGCTGGACGCGCGCTCGCTGCTCGACCGCTCCTGGCCGGATGCGCGCGGTACCGAGATTCACATCCACGCCTGCCATGCCGGCGCGGGCGAGGCGGGCCGGCTCCTTCTCGACCGTCTGTCCGCCGCCACGGGCGCCGTGGTTGCGGCCTCTTCGGGGCCGGTCGGCCCGGCGGTGCGCGGCGCGTCCTGGAAGCTCGATGTGCGCACAGCGCCCGTCTTTACCCCCTCCCCCTTCGCCGGGGTCGAGGGCGCCGGGGCGAACGGCTGGGCCCATGAGTTGGCCGTCACCGGCACGCCGACCGACGGCAACGACACGCTGACCAGCGATGACGCGGCGGACAACATCAACGGCGGAGCGGGCAACGACATTCTGATCGGCAACGGCGGCAACGACACGCTGATCGGCGGGGTCGGCCACGACACCATGGACGGTGGTGCCGGGGCTGACGTGTTCGACGGCGGCGACGGCTTCGACGTCGTCACCTACGAGAACGCGACCTCCGGCATGGTCATCGACATCGGCAACCCGGCAAACAGCACGGGCGACGCCGCGGGCGACACCTTCACGGGCATCGAGCGCTGGATCGGCTCCAACTACAACGACACCATGGTGGCCGGCAGCGACCCCGTGTGGTTCTGGGGTCACGCGGGCGATGACGTGGAGATCGGCGGCGCCGGCAACGACACCATGGAGAGCGGCGACGGCAACGACACCGTCTATGGCGGCGCCGGCGATGACCAGATCTACAGCCGTGCCGACAACGACGTGCTCTATGGCGAGGACGGCAACGACCTGATCTACGGCGGCTGGGGCAACGATATGCTCGACGGCGGCGCCGGCAACGACACCCTGTTTGGTGAAGGGGATGCCGACACCATGTACGGGGGCGCCGGCGACGACAGCATGGACGGCGGCCAGGGCAACGATCTGATGTATGGCGGCGATGGCAACGACACGCTGATCGGCGGCATCGGCCATGACACCATGGAGGGCGGCGCCGGAGCCGACGTGTTCGACGGCGGCGACGGCTTCGACGAGGTGACCTACGCGAACGCCACCGCGGGCGTCGTGCTGGATCTGCGCAACCCGGCGAACAGCACGGGCGATGCCGCGGGCGACACCTTCACCAACATCGAGCGCTGGATCGGTAGCGAGTTCGACGACCGGCTGGTCGGCAATGACGACGGCGTCTGGTTCTGGGGTCATGGCGGCAACGATGTCGAGATCGGCGGCGCCGGCAACGACACGATGGAAAGCGGCATCGGCAACGACACGATCTACGGCGGCGGCGGCGACGACCGGGCCTTCGGGCGGGCCGACGACGACATGCTGTATGGCGAGGCCGGCAACGACCTGCTGGCCGGCGGCGGCGGCAACGACCTGCTCGATGGCGGCACCGGCAACGACACGCTGATCGGCGACTGGGGCGTCGACACGATGATCGGCGGTGACGGCGACGACGTCTTCTACAGCGGCGCGCACGATCCCCTGCCGGAAGCCGACATCATCCAGGGTGGGGCCGGCAACGACACCTTCATCATCGCCGCGCAGAGCGACGCCGGAACGGTTTCCTACGATGGCGGCGAGGGCACCGACACGCTGCGCATCAGCTCCGACAACGTGGCCGATCCGGAGAACAAGATCACCACGGCAACGCCGCAGATCGACATTTCCGGCATGACCCTGACCAGCGTGGAGAGGTTGGAACTGGTCGGCAGCGTCCGCCATGCGGTGACGATGAGCGTCGCCCAGGCCAACGGCTTCGCCAGCATCACCGGCGCCACCGGCGGCGATGTCTTCACCATCGCCGGAACGGCCATGGCGGGCGCGGTCACCGCCGGCAACGGCAGCCAGCTCACCGCCGGGCAGGTCCAGGCCGAGACGGTGAACGGCGTTACCCTGCTGCACATCGGTACCGATGCCACCGCGGGCGCCGACGTGACGCTGCGCTTCGCCGGTGGCTTTACGGCGGACCAGTTCCAGGTCCTGTCTCTTATACACATCTCCGAGCCCACGAGACTATAACAGCTATCGCGTATGCCGTCTTCGGCTTGAAAAGCGGGGGGGGGGGGGGGGGGGGGGGGG
>NZ_JAUQTX010000359.1:0-5026 GCF_059803775.1 Azospirillum sp. UFLA03-27
CGGCATACGAGATAGCTGTTATAGTCTCGTGGGCTCGGAGATGTGTATAAGAGACAGATTGGGGACCGCCGCCCCGTCACCACCACCACCGCGCCTGGCGCAACGATTGGGGGCCCCGTCCCTATCCGGGGCCGAGCGTGCAGTTCTATGGCGGCTGGTCGTCGGGCCGGGGCTGGTGACGGGCCGGTCCGCTTCGAGGCTGCCTGTCTAAAAAGACCTGTCTGAAAGGAGTGGGTGTCGCAGGAACGGCACCGCAATGACGTATTCTCGCATGGACAACGGCCCGCTGCCCGCCCATGCTCGCGGCGGTGGCGCCCGGTTCGGGGCGCCGCGCTGTGCGTGCATGAGGGTGCGATGTCCTTCCTTGATAAAGAAGCGAAACACAGTCGATCGATGAAGCGTGGTCTGGCTGTGGCGATGCTGGGGCTGACGGTCCTGTCGCTCGGCGCCTGTGCCGGCCAGAGCCAGAACCGCTACAGCTACCGGGATGTCGGCCAAGCGACCTCGGTCGAGTTCGGCACGGTGATGGCGACCCGTCCGGTGGACATCCAGGGGCAGAACACGGGGGCCGGCGGGCTGGTCGGCGGCGCTGCCGGCGGGTTGGCGATGTCCAACGTCGGCAAGGGCTCCGGCAACGTGGCGGCGATCCTGGGCGGTGCGCTGGTGGGCGCCGTGGCCGGCGCCGTGGCCGAACAGGCGATTTCGGACCGCACCGGGATCGAATATGTGGTGACGCTCGCCACCGGCCGCACGATCACCATCGTGCAGGAGCAGGCAACCAACGAGCCGATCTTCGGTCCTGGCCAGCGCGTGATGGTGCAGACGAACGGCACCTACCAGCGTGTCCTGTCCGCCGATCATCTGCCGACCGAGACGAACCGCCCCAAGGGCATCAAAGTGGTGGATTGAGGCGCTCTGGCCGTGGGTTGGCGCCCCGGCACAGGACGTCCTCCTGCCTGTTGATCCGAGGGGACGAGGGAGCGGCGTGCAGGAGGATGATCCGATGATGGGCGGAACAGTCGGAAGGGCGGAGTGCCTCCGGGCGTTCCAACGGGGTGGAGCCGTCGCGTCGGTGGTTCTTGTAGCGGCCTGCACCGGGCTTAGCCCGCCGCCGCAGGCCGCCCCCGAACCCGGCGCGGTGAGCGCCCTGGATCGGCTCAGCCCGAACCGCTGCAACGGGGCCGTCGCCTCCTCCCTCGCCGGGGTGCGGATACCGGTGTCCGACGTCCGCTATCTTGCCTACGGCCTGTATCGCAACATACCGGGGGACATCGTCGGCTACGATGCCTGGGTGGGCTTGAACAGCCAACCTGGAGCCGTGGTGGTGCAACTCGATGAATATTGCGCGCCGCGCCAGATCTACGCGCGTGAGGGTGCCCGGCTTCCCGACGTCCGATAACGCGTCGGTTCCTCCCATCCTGTGCCCACAGGTGCCATCCCGACAAAAAAACTGCCGCTAACCCAGTGGGCTAGCGGCGAGTTGAACAGGGAGGCTTCACGTCTGGGAGACGCTGGGTCCAAGGACCCAACCCCGGAAGCGGGCTTCCGGGACGAAACGCCGGATGCTGCGGCGCAACATCCAACGCCCAAGATTTGACCATTCTGCCCAAAGGATTCCATCCCCAAATATCCAATTCGGCCATGCGAGAACCGCATAGCTTGTAAGGGCTTGAAGAAACGTAAGAAATTGGCGTGCGGATGCGTATGGTGCTGAAGGGCAGGTGGCCTCGCACGGGAAACGGCAACCGGATTGCAAAGATGCGAGACGGGTTTCGGTACAATCCGTACAAAAAGAAAGGCGCCCGGCATGGCTCACCGGGCGCCTTTGCATCAATAACAGGCAAACATGGTGTCTGCTCAAAGGCTGGGCTGGGTCAGAAGGCCGACTCCGCCACCTTCTTCACCAGGAAGTCGCGGAACACCGCGATGCGCTTGGAATGACGCAGCTCCTCGGCATAGACGAAGTAGGCGTCGACCTTCGGGCCGTCCACATCGGGCAGGACGCGCGTCAGCTCCTTGCTGCCGTCCACCAGGAAGTCGGGCAGGGCGGCGATGCCCAGGCCGCTCTCCACGGCGCGGTACATGGCGTAGATGCTGTTGACCTGCAGGATCGGCTTGCGCGCGCCCGGCGCCGGATCGCCAACCTCGTTGATCCAGTTGACGTTGGCGATGGGCGCGCGGACGTCCGGCGGGTAGGCGACGATGTCGTGCCCGTCCAGATCGGCGGGGATCTTCGGGGCGCCGCGCTTCTTCAGATACTCCTGATGGGCGTAGAGATGGAAATGCACCGACATCAGGTGACGCTGGATCAGGTCGGGCTGGCGCGGCGTGTTCATGCGGATGGCGATGTCCGCCTCGCGCATCGCCAGATCCAGCTCGTTGTCGTCGATCAGCAGGGTGAGCTGGATGTCCGGGTAGATCGACAGGAACTCGTTGACGCGCGGGGTCAGCCAGGTCGAGCCGAAGGCCACCGTGGTGGTCACGCGCAGCGGACCCTTCGGATGCTCCCGGCTTTCGGTCAGCATCGCTTCGGTCATCGACAGCTTGGCGAAGACGTCGCGGGCGGTGCGGTGCAGAAGCTCGCCCTGCTCGGTCAGGATCAGGCCGCGCGCGTGCCGGTGAAACAGCGGCACGCCGAGGCTCTCCTCCAGCGCGCTGATCTGGCGGCTGACCGCCGACTGGCTGAGGTTCAGCGTCTCGCCGGCGTGCGTGAAACTTCCAGCCTCGGCCACGGCGTGGAAGACCCGAAGCTTGTCCCAGTCCATCATGCCTGTCTTGCTGCCCGCGCCCTGGCGGGGAGCCTCCCGTTCATTCTTGAAGACGGCGCATAGCCGCCATGCTCATTTATACCGGGAACGCGCGGCGAACGCACCCCCAACCAAAGGCCCACCGCACGAAAAAGAGCCAAGCTTGGTAAGAATTTTCCGTTGTGCTGCGAAGAGCGCACATTTGTTTATCCCGCATTGTGGGATTTTTGCCGTTCCCGCAACCGAAGGACGACTTCGCTGCGCTGGATTTGCTCGGACGATAATCGAGACCCGGCGCAGGATTGGGAGACTCGGGCCGGCGACGCCTGGGAAGGCACCTCCCTCTTGTTGCTGCGGGGCTTCTACCCTTGCGCCGTTGCGCCGGGCGTCGGATGGGCCGCAAATCGGGTGTGACGCGGATTTGGGAAGGAGGGGTTCCGAATGCCCGATCAGCATCAGCCGGCGCTCACCCGCGATCAGGTGATCGACATCTGCGGGCGCCTGGACGATATGCGCATCGCCAGCATCATCGGCACGGGCGCGACGCCCGCCGAATTGATGGAGGCCACCAGTTGGACCGGTGCCGACGACTACATGGGGGAGGCGACGCGGCATCCCCCCTCGGGCCGGGTCGCCCGGCTCCTGGAGCTTCTCAAGGCGGACGAGCCGGACTGGGAAGACCGCTGACCCGGCCGCATTTGACCCGGCCGCATTTGATCCGGCTGCATTTGATCCGGCTGCATCTGATCCGGTTGCGGCCGATCCGGTTGGGGTTCAGTCGGCCGCTTCGAGCGCGCGCGGCGGTTCCTTGGCCCGCGCGCGGGCGCGGTGGCCGCTGATCTCCGCGCCGGCGTCGGGCGGCAGCCGCAGGAAGAACAGGGCCGATACGCAGGCCATCCCTCCGACCGTCAGGAAGGCCGGCACGAAGTCGGTGGGTGTCAGCGCGGCACCGGGGCCGCTGGTGACGCTCTGCGTCAGGTGCAGCACCGTCGCCCCGACCGCAACGCCCAGGCTGAGCGAGACCTGCTGCATCACGCTGGCCAGCGTGTTGGCGCGGCTCAGGCACTCCTTGGGCACCTCGGCGTAGGCCAGGCTGTTCAGGCCGGTGAACTGCAGCGAGCGGAAGAAGCCGCCCATCAGCAGCGCGCCCAGGATGACCCAGTGCGCCGTCTCGGGCCGGAAGGCGGCGTAGCTCGCCAGGATCAGGCCGCTGAGCAGCGCGTTGGCGGTCAGCACCCGGCGGAAGCCCAGCCGGCGCAGGATGGGGCCGGCCAGCGCCTTCATGGTCAGCGCCCCGGCGGCCCCGGCAAAGGTCAGCGCTCCGGACTCGAAGGGCGTGCGCCCGAAGCCGACCTGCAGCATCAGCGGCATCAGGAAGGGCACGGCGCCGATGCCGATGCGGAACAGCGTGCCGCCCATGACCGAGGCGAAGTAGGTCGGCAGGCGCAGCAGCGAGGGGTCGAGCACCGGCCGTTCCATCCCTCGGGCATGGCGCAGGTAGAGCCACGCGGCGGCGAAGCCCAACCCCAGCACCCCGGCGACCGCGACCGGCGGCAGCACGCCGCGGCCAACATTCTCCAGCCCGAACATCAGCGCGGCCAGGGCCAGCGCGCTCAGCATGAAGCCGCGGCCGTCGAAGGGGTCGCGCTCGGTCTCCCGCACGTTGGGGATCAGGGTCAGCACCAGCGCGATCCCGATCAGCCCGATCGGCACGTTGATGTAGAAGATCCAGCGCCAGGAGGCGTAGGTGGCGATGAAGCCGCCGACCAGCGGCCCCAGCGCCGGGCCGATCAGCGCTGGCAGGGTCATCTGGGCCATGGCGGCGACCAGCTTCTCCTTGGGCACGGTCTTCAGCAGGATCAGCCGCCCGACCGGCACCATCATCGCCCCGCCCAGCCCCTGGACGATGCGCGCGCCCACCAGCTCGTACAGCCCGTCCGCCTGGCCGCAGAGGATCGAGCCGACGGTGAACACCCCAATGGCCGCCGCGAAGATCGTCCGCGTGCCGTAGCGGTCGGCCATCCAGCCGCTGACCGGCAGGAACACCGCCAGCGCCAGCATGTAGGAGGTCATGGCGAGGCTGAGGCGCAGCGGGTCCTCGCCCATCGACCGTGCGATCTCCGGCAGCGCCGTGGCGATCACCGTCGCGTCCAGATTCTCCATGAACAGGGCGCAGGCGATGATGAAGGGAATGTAGCGGGTGGCGCGGGGCATGGCGGAAGGCATGGCGGGGGATAGGGCGGTGGCTGTCTCTTATACACATCTCCGAGCCCACGAGA
>NZ_JAUQTX010000035.1:0-36886 GCF_059803775.1 Azospirillum sp. UFLA03-27
GTTATAGTCTCGTGGGCTCGGAGATGTGTATAAGAGACAGCCCCATACTCAGATCCAGACGGCCCGCTGCGCTGCGCTGGTCGGCCCCTATCTCAGCGGCAAGACATCGCTTCTGGAAAGCCTGCTGTCCGCCGCCGGGGCGACCACGCGCAAGGGCAGCGTCCGCGACGGCAACGCGGTCGGCGACAGCTCCCCCGAGGCCAAGGCCCGGCAGATGAGCGTCGAGGTCAACGTCGCCTCCTTCGAGTTCCTGGGCGAGCGCTGGAGCGTGCTCGACTGCCCCGGCTCGGTGGAACTGGCCTGCGAGACGCAGAGCGCCCTGATGGTGGCGGACGTCGCCGTGATCGTGGCCGAGGCGGTGCCGGAAAAAGCCGTGCTGCTCGCCCCCCTGTTCAAGTTCCTCGACGACAACCGCATCCCCCACCTGCTGTTCATCAACAAGGTGGACAGCCTGGGCGACCTGCGGGTGCGCGACGTGGTGCAGGCCTATCAGGCGGTGTCGGCGCGCAAGCTGGTGCTGCGCGAGGTGCCGATCCGCGAGGGCGGCAAGATCACCGGCTTCGTCGATCTGGTCAGCGAGCGCGCCTGGCACTTCAACCCTCACAAGCCGTCCAACCTCGTCCAGATCCCCGACAGCCTGAAGGATCGCGAGCACGAGGCCCGGCAGGAGATGCTGGAGGCGGTGGCCGACTACGACGACGCTTTGCTGGAAAAGCTGCTGGAGGACGTCGCCCCCGACACGCAGGAGGTCTATGACCGGCTGGCCAGCGAGCTGGCCGACGACCTGATCGTCCCGGTCTTCTTCGGCTCTGCGGAGAACGACAACGGCATCCGCCGTTTGCTGAAGGCACTGCGCCACGAGGGGCCGGACGTCGCCACCTCGGCGGAGCGCGCCGGCATCCCGGCGGATGCCACGGTGGCCGCCCAGGTCTTCAAGACGCTGAACGGCTCGCACGCCGGCAAGATCAGCCTCGCGCGGGTCTGGCGCGGCACCGTCAACGACGGCATGACGCTGGGCGGGGAGCGGGTGTCCGGCGTCTTCCGCATGATGGGCCACAACCAGGAGAAGCTGTCCCAGGCGGCGGCCGGCGAGGTGGTGGCGCTCGGCCGGCTCGACAAGGCGGCGACCGGCGACCTGCTGACCGACAAGGGCAACGCCGGCCGGTCGGCGCTGTGGCCGGAGCTGCCGCCGCCCGTCTTCGGCCTCGCCCTGCACGCCCAGAATCGCAACGACGAGGTGAAGCTGACCGCGGCCATCCAGAAGCTGGTCGAGGAGGACCCGTCGCTGAAGCTGGACCAGTCCACCGACACCGGCGAGCTGGTGCTGTGGGGCCAGGGCGACATCCATCTCCAGATCGCCATGGACCGGCTGCGCAACAAGTTCAACGTCTCGGTCAAAGGCGTGCCGCCGCAGGTGCCCTACCGCGAGTCGATCCGCAAGGGCACCGCCCACCACGCCCGCTTCAAGCGGCAGACCGGCGGCCACGGCCAGTTCGCCGACATCCATGTCGAGGTCAAGCCGCTGCCCCGCGGCACCGGCTTCCAGTTCGAGGATGGCATCGTCGGCGGCGTCGTGCCGCGCCAGTTCATCCCGGCGGTGGAAACCGGCGTGCGCGATTACGCGGTGCGCGGGCCGCTGGGCTTCCCCGTGGTGGATTTCGCGGTGCGGCTGACCGGCGGGCAGTTCCACGCCGTGGACAGCTCCGAGATGGCCTTCAAGACGGTGGCGCGGCAGGCGATGACCGAGGCGTTGCCGGCCTGCGAGCCGGTGCTGCTGGAGCCGATCCTGACCGTCTCCATCGCCGTGCCCAGCGACTTCACCTCGAAGGTGCAGCGGCTGGTCAGCGGGCGGCGCGGGCAGATCCTCGGCTACGACGCGCGCCCCGGCTGGCAGGGCTGGGACGAGGTGAAGGCCTATCTGCCGCAGGCCGAGATGCACGACCTGATCGTCGAGCTGCGCTCCCTGTCGCTCGGCGTCGGCACCTTCACCTGGAGCTTCGAACGGCTGCAGGAGCTGACCGGCAAGGCCGCCGACAAGGCGGTGGAGATCCGCAAGGAGACGCTGGCCGCACAATAAGCGGCGGTGTGTGGGTGCACGGGGCCGGAGGAGCGTCCTCCGGCCCCTTTGTCATGGCCGGAAGGCGCGTGGCGATCGTTCAGGCGCAAGACCGGAGAAAGAATATCAGCCCAACGATGAATCAGCACACCAAACAGTAAGCAAGTCTTCATAACCCGCCATGTGATGATGGCAAGCAAGCGATGCATCGATTGCGCTTCTGGTATTAGGTATACCAGGATACTTTATCTTCATCGAACGACGGAGATGATCATGACCTACGCGACTGCAACCCATCTTCACGCCAACCAGAACGGCACGAAGGGTTCAACTTTCCTGCAGGCATTCAAGTCCTTCATGGAAGCCTGGTGCGAGAAGTCCCGTCTGTACGGCGTCCTGTGAACATGCCTTGCGGACATCCAGACAACACCGGACGACGAAAGGGCCGCGATCCAGTCGCGGCCCTTTCTGATTCCAGTGTCGTTCAAATCGGCGCGTTTTTCGTCTTTCGGCGCTGTCACACCGACACGGCTTCAGTCCACCGTTTCCGTTGCAATCCACAGATGACGGCGGGTTCCGCGGGGAGGCCGGTTCATGTTGGCCGGACGCCCCCAGGGTCGCACGGGAGCGAGAAGGGTGCCCGGATCCCGGTGGCTTTCCCATACCGCGGTCAGTACGGAGGCAATGCCGGTCGCGGCGAAGGTGGCGAGGCACAGCGCCACGGCGAGTGAGATTGGTTCCAGAACCATGGAAGCTCCCGCACAAACTGGTCGGCGTGCCGGCTTCGGGCAGCGCAATCCTCTGAGGCAACGCCCCGACAACAGATTGACCGGCGCGCGTTGCACGGCTTCCCGCTCGCCTTGCCCTTCAGCATAGATGCTTTCCGTTCCGCAGGACCCGCGCTTTTTTCACAGGGCGGCAAACCACATAAATCCGCGCGGAGTGGAGCGGCTTTAAAATTTGGGCAGACCATGGATTAAAAACCTAGATGATGCGTCTCCCGCGCCATCGTCGCCGCGGATTTTGGCGAGCATGGCCATCGGTTTTCATCCATAAAGATATCAAAAAAAGTTCATCCCCATAATACTGAGACGAGAAAAGGCTGTCCCTGACTCAACAGGGACAGCCTTTTGGGAGGCAACGCAGCGTATGGCCCAAGCTCGCTGAGTCCACCGCCATATGGACGTATCAAATACCCTGCGCAACCGGCCGACTTGATCATGAATTCCTTTTCATGACTCACGCATTGATCATAGCCGATATGGGTAGATCCGGTTTTAGTCCACGATTTTCTCATTTTTTCTGAGTCTGAAAAACGTCCCTCCCCGCCAGATTTTTTTTCCTACACATCGCTGATATTTGGCATACCAAACTATGGCGTGTAGGAAACCAGCCCCTGCAGCAAAGCACGGATCGGAAAAGGAGCCGGACGGAACCGGGCCGAAAATTTCTCGAACGGCCCGACGCCAATCGACAGGCCAATCCTAGGGAGGAACGGGAATGAGCGTCAGCTCGACGAACAGCGCGGCCATCGACGCCGATGGCCTCTATGGCGGCACCGCCGCGGACGGAAGCGCCAAGAAGGTCATCCGCTTGGAAGCCCCCGGCACCGGCTTCATGGACACCTGGAAGGCCATGGGGCCCGGCATCGCCGCGGCGATGACCGGCATCGGCGCCAGCCACATCATGCACGCGCCGACCGCCGGCGCGCTCTACGGCTACGATCTGCTGTGGGTCATCCTGGCCGCCTACATCATCAAATACTGTGCCTTCGAATTCGCCCATCGCTACACGATGGTGAAGGGCGAATCCATCATCAACGCCTATCACCGCGTCGGCACCTGGCCGCTGTGGTTCATGATCTTCCAGGGCTTCGCCAACACCGTGGGCATCGCCGGCCGCGCGCTCGGCTGTGCGGCGTTGATGTGGGCGGCCTTCCCCTTCATGTCGATGCAGCTCTGGGCGGTGGCCATCCTGCTGCTGACCGTCGGCATCCTGTGGATGGGCAGCTACAAGGCGGTGGAGGGCATCTGCAAGATCCTCATCATCGTCTTCGCCGTGTCCTGCTTCGTCGCCTTCGCGCTCCAGGCGCCGCCGCCGGGCGAGTATCTGTCGCGCCTGCTGCCGACCCTGCCGCCGATCGGGTCGATGATGCTGTTCGGCGCCATGTTCGGCTATTTCCCGACCACGCTGGAAGTCGCGCCCATGCAGTCGAACTGGGCCGTCGACAAGAAGGCCGGCATGGTCAAGGTCAACGAGATGCGGGCCCAGGGGCACACCGTGCACATGGATCCCAACTACATGAAGAACAGCCTGATCCTGTTCAAGCGCGACATGAACATCAGCTACATCATCTCGATGCTGTCGGGGATGATCTTCCTGATCGTCGGTGCCGTCGTGCTGCACCCGCAGGGTCTGGTGCCCAAGGGTTCGGAGATGGGCGTGACCATCGCCAGCATCTACACCGACACCTTCGGCGCGTGGATCTTCCCGGTCATCATCGCCGGCGGCGTGGCCGCGCTGTTCTCCACCGTCTTCACCTACTTCGACGGTCAGGCCCGCCTGTTCGAGGAATGCGTGGTCCGTCTGAAGCGCGACTGGGACACCGCGGCGATCCGCAAGCTGCTGTACCGCGGCATGCAGGTGACGTGGCTGGTCGCCGGCATCGCGGTGGTCTACGGCCTGCCCGAGCCGATCTTCGTGGTCCAACTCGCCTCGGTCATGGCCCTGGTCTTCTCGCCGGTCCTGTTCTGGCTGACCATCAAGGCGGTCAAGGACAACTTCACCAGCGATTTCGAGCGCGATCTGCTGCCGAGCAAGTTCCAGTTCGCCTGGGCCTGGGGTGGAACCATCGGCCTGATCGGCTTGACGCTCTACGTCCTCATCACAAAATTCTTCATGTGATGACGCGCGACTGAAAATGACGCGCAGCTGATAAGAAACCTGCGATGGCGTCATGGCGAAGCCGCCATGACGCCACATTCTTTTCACAAATTGCTTCTTCACGAACTCCACGACAACTCCGTTCTTCCGGCCGATCAGGACCGACGAACCAGGAAAGGAAACAAGCGCCATGGATGCTCACAGGCAACCCGCCGGCCGGCGCCCGGCAGCCTTCATCAGGGAGTTCATGAGCAACGAGGCCTCGGGCGGCATCCTGCTGATGGTAGCCGCGGCGCTGGCTCTGGTGGTGGCGAACTCCCCCCTGTCCACCGCCTATTTCGACACGCTGCACACCTACGTTCTCGGGCTCAGCATCGGCCATTGGATCAACGACGGGCTGATGGCGATCTTCTTCCTGCTGGTCGGGCTGGAGATCAAGCGGGAGATGCTGGACGGCCAGTTGTCCACCTGGTCGTGCCGCGTCCTGCCCGGTGTCGCGGCGGCGGGCGGCATGCTGGTGCCGGCGCTGGTCTATCTCGCCTTCAACGCCGGCAACCCGGCCACGGTCAACGGCTGGGCCATCCCGGCGGCGACCGACATCGCCTTCGCGCTCGGCGTGCTGTCGCTGCTCGGGCCGCGCGTTCCGGTGTCGCTCAAGATCTTCCTGACGGCCCTGGCGATCATCGACGATCTGGGTGCCGTCATCATCATCGCCCTGTTCTACACCGCCGACCTTTCCCTGCCGGCGCTCGGCGTGGCGGCGCTGCTCCTGGCGGCGCTGATCGGCCTGAACCGGTTCGGCGTGCGCACCCTCCTGCCCTATCTGGTCCTGGGCGCGGGCCTGTGGGGCGCGGTTCTGCTGTCGGGCGTGCACGCGACGCTGGCCGGCGTGACCATGGCGCTGACCATCCCGCTGCGTCCCGCTTCCGGCGCAGCGGCGGACCCGCAAGCGCCGCTGCTCCGGCTGGAGCATGGCATCCACCCCTGGGTCGCCTTCCTGATCGTCCCGGTCTTCGGCTTCGCCAACGCGGGCGTGTCCTTCGCCGGCATGAGTCCCTCGATCCTCACCGGCTCGCTGCCGCTGGGCATCGCGCTCGGTCTGTTCCTTGGCAAGATGGTCGGCGTGTTCGGCACCGCCTGGCTGACGATCCGGCTCGGCTTCGCCGGCATGCCAGCGGGAGCCACCACCGCACAGCTCTACGGCGTCGCCCTGCTGTGCGGCATCGGCTTCACCATGAGCCTGTTCATCGGCGCGCTGGCCTTCCCGACTTCGCCGGAGCTGGGCGACGCGGTGAAGGTGGGCGTCTTCGCCGGGTCGATCCTGTCCGCGACGGCGGGCGCCCTGGTCCTGCGGCTGGTATCGGCCAAGGACGCCGCGCCGGCCCTGCAGGCCGCGGGCGTCGACCGCGGCGCATAAAATCAGCAGTACACAAACGAAAAGAGGGGGCCTTGTGGCCCCCTCTTCCTTTTCCGCCGGTCGCAACCGCCGGAAATCAGTCCTTCAGGCGGATCAGCCCTTCAGATTGCCGCAGGCGCGCTGGATGCGCTTGCAGGCCTCTTCCAGAGCCTCGGTGCTGGTCGCGTAGGAGATGCGGAAGTGCGGGGCGAGGCCGAAGGCCGAACCCTGGACGACCGCGACACCTTCCGACTCCAGTAGGTAGGTGACGAAATCCTCGTCGGTCTCGATCACCTTGCCGTCCGGCGTCGTCTTGCCGATGGTGCCGGCGCAGGACGGGTAGACGTAGAAGGCGCCTTCCGGCTTCGGGCAGGAGATGCCCTTGGCCTGGTTCAGCATCGACACCACCAGATCGCGGCGCTGGGCGAACACCGCGGCGCGCTCCTTGATGAAGTCCTGCGGACCGTTCAGCGCCTCGACGGCGGCCGCCTGGGCGATCGAGGTCGGGTTGGAGGTCGACTGGCTCTGGATCACGCCCATCGCCTTGATCAGCGCCTTCGGGCCGCCGGCGTAGCCGATGCGCCAGCCGGTCATGGCGTAGGACTTCGACACGCCGTTGACGGTCAGCGTGCGGTCGTACAGCGCCGGCTCGACCTGGGCCGGGGTCACGAACTCGATGCCGTCGTAGAGCAGGTGCTCGTACATGTCGTCGGTCATCACCCAGACCTGCGGGTGCTTCACCAGCACGTCGGTCAGGGCCTTCATCTCGTCGCGCGTGTAGGCGGCGCCCGACGGGTTGGACGGGGAGTTCAGGATCAGCCACTTGGTCTTCGGCGTGATCGCCTTCTCCAGGTCGGCGGGCTGCAGCTTGAAGCCCTGCTCGGCCGGGCAGGAGACGAAGACCGGCGTGCCTTCCGCCAGCTCCACCATGTCCGGGTAGGACACCCAGTAGGGGGCCGGGATGATGACCTCGTCGCCGGAGTTCAGCGTCGCCATCAGGGCGTTGTACAGCACCTGCTTGCCGCCGACGCCGACCGTGATCTGGTCGGGCGCGTAGGTCAGGCCGTTCTCGCGCTGGAACTTGGCGCAGATAGCCTTCTTCAGCGCGGGCGTGCCGTCCACGGCGGTGTACTTGGTGTCGCCGGCCTGGATGGCCTTGATGGCGGCGTCCTTGATGTTGTCGGGGGTGTCGAAGTCCGGCTCGCCGGCGCCGAGGCCGATGACGTCGCGACCGGCCGCCGCAAGCTCGCGGGCTTTCTGGGTGACGGCGATGGTCGGCGAGGGCTTGATGCGCGACAGACGGGACGCGATGATCGACATGGCGTACTGGCCCCTATGACGAAGGTGGCGGAAGGTTCGGGTGAGAACTTGGTATGACCGCGCGAACGCGACGCGGGACCTTACTTCCGCCTTATTGCTCTTGCAAGCCGATCACTCCCTGAGCGGGGCGGTTTCCCGGCTGGCGGACGCGCCGTTCGGCGCAAAGGCCGGATGCTGCACCGCACAGGCCCGGCTTGACAGCCCGCGCCGCGGACGGGGTATCTTACCTCTTTCTAATCAAACCCATCATCCGGAGGATCTGCATGCTCACCCGCGTCACGCTGGCCGCCACGGCCGCCCTGCTCCTCGTCGGCGGCACGGCGATGGCCCAGGATTCGATCAAGGCGCGCAAGGACGGTTTCCAGACCAGCAAGAACGCGATGGCCGAGATCAAGGACCTGCTGGGGAGCGACAAGGTCGCCCAGGTCGGCCCGGCCGCCCAGCGCATGAGCGCTTTCGCCGCCCAGATCCCCACCCTGTTCCCCGCGGGCAGCGACAAGGGCGACACCAAGGCCAAGGCCGACATCTGGGCGAACAACGCCGACTTCACCGCCAAGGCCCAGGCCTACGAGGCCGCCGCCAAGGGGCTGGAAGCCGCCGCCGCGTCCGGCGACAAGGCCGCCACCGCCAAGCAGTTCGCCGCCGTGGGCGGCGCCTGCAAGGCCTGCCATGAGCGCTACCGCGCCGACTGATCCGGCCGGTCCGCAAACGCGTCCTTCCCCGCCAAGCGTGGGGAAGGACCCTTGCGGCGGGCCTCAGCCCGCCTGCACCACCGCCGCCACCAGACCCGCCGCCGCGGCCAGCACCGCCAGGGCCAGAGTGGCCGGACGGCGCTTTGGCGACTCGATCGGCGCATCCGCCGGGATCGCCTTCCGCCCCGTGACCATCGGGCGGATCAGATTGTCCTGCTTGACCAGCAGATAGGCCAGCACGGCCAGCACATGCACGCCGATCAGGATCAGGATTCCGTCGGCCAGGATGCGGTGCAGCGTGCTGAACCCCGCCACCATACTCCCCGATGCCAGCGCCACCAGCGGCCCGTCCACCAGGATGTCGTCGGAGGTGAAGAGGCCGGCCACCGCCTGGAGCGTCAGCGCCCCCAGCAGAGCCAGCACCATCAGCCCGCCCATCGGGTTGTGCCCGACGACCGGCGCGGGTTCCTTGCCGCCGCGCCCGGCGCGGAGCATCCCGCAGGCGTAGGCGAGAACCGCGCGCGGACCCTTCACGAAGTGGCTGAAGCGCGCCGTCTGGCTGCCGATCAGCCCCCAGACCAGCCGGAACAGCAGGAGCGCCAGGATCGCCTCCCCCGCCAGCATGTGGATGGTCATGCGGTCGGTCTTGGCGGAGACGACCGCGACCGTCACCAAAAGGACCAGGCTCCAGTGAAACAGGCGCGTCGGCAAGTCCCAGACGGCCACGTCGCGCCGGGCCTTCGTGCGATTTGTGGTATTACCAACAACCATGAATCACCCCTCGCTTCGTCTGTTCTTCCTTAGACTATGCCCCAAGGCGGTGCCTTTTGCCCAGCTTTCGGAAAAAAAGCGACAATCGAGAGGGTAGGCGGCGGCGCAGCACTGTCATTGCACTTGAAGAAGCGGGCGGACGACGGATATGACGTACTCAAAAATCCGGCCCAACCCCGTTCCACCCCCGTCCAATCAAGGATGCCCGCGTCATGCCCGACAAGCAGCTTCTCCACCTCGTCTTCGGCGGCGAACTCGTCCGTCCCGATTCCGACCAGTTCGTCGATCCGACGAAGGTCCATATCGTGGGCATCTTCCCCAACTACGACGAGGCGTACAAGGCGTGGCGCGGCGCCACCGGGATGACCATCGACGACGCCCACACCCGTTACTTCATCGTGCACCTGCACCGCCTGCTCGATCCGTCGGCGGATGGGCACAAGCACGATTGACGGACGGCCGCAGCGGCGGCGCGGGGAACCCTCTGCGCCGCCGCTGTGTTGAGGCCTCCCGATGGCGGTCTTTTTCACCAGCGACACGCATTTCGGCCACGCCGGCGCGCTCAGCCGCTTCCGCCGCCCCTTCACGTCGGTCGCGGAGATGGACGAGGTCATGGCGGCCAACTGGAACGCCACGGTCGGCCCGGACGACGAGGTGTGGCACCTCGGCGATTTCGCCCTACACCGCAAGCCGGACGCCATGGCGGCGCTTCTGGAGCGGTTGCACGGCACCAAGCACCTGATCACCGGCAACAACGACGGCCCCGCCACGCTGGCCCTGCCCGGTTGGGCGAGCGTCCAGCCTTACGCGGAACTTTCGCTGGGCGAGCGGCGGCTGGTACTGTGCCACTACGCCTTTCGCACATGGAACGGCATGTACAAGGGCGCTTTGAACCTGCACGGCCACAGCCACGGCCAGTTGAAGGGTATGCCCCGGCAATTCGACGTCGGTGTGGATGTGTGGGATTTCCGCCCGGTGACCGTCGATGAAATTCTTGCCTCACGGCAACGGACGAAGAAACGGGAATAGTCCATGCGACGCCCGCCTCGGCCTTCCGCAAAGAAAGGGCGGCGCAGCGGGAATGGCGTGGATGGCGTCCGATGGAAATCGGCTGAGCCGGCTTGGTCTATGGACGGGCTCCACTCAGCGGCTTGCTGAGAAAATCTGGCGGAGGGCCAAGTTCGAGGCGAGGTTCCCTGACCCCGACAAGGCCGACAAGAGACAGGTTCGGTCGGAGTCCGAGACCGTTCCACTGCTCAACAGGGAAAATACAGGGAAATGCGGCTGGTGCGCTGACGTGGGCTGGCGTCGGGGATACCGTTTGGTGCTGACATTTTCAGCCTTGCGGCGCGCTCAACCTATTCGGACGCCAATCGGAAACAGGGAATTCCTGTTCGTTGTATCCGCGGCCCTGAACGCTTGGTCGTGCCCCACAGTTCCCACACCACGCTCGGGGACGCGACCGGTCGTGTTCCGGGAGGAGGGCCGGTTGCGGCCGGCTGGACGGGTCAACATGACCCGCTCGGACCTGGAGGGTTTTGGCCGTTCGCTGACCAAGGAGGATGAGGTCGTTGTTGAAGCGACCAGTAACAGCATGGTTCGCTTCAGGATAAACCCGCCGAGCACGAAATTCCGGATACCCCCAGCAGGACTGCGCACCCCGCATGATGGTCACGGACATGCTGAGGCCGTACGCCGCAGCCAAGCTGGTATATCAGCCGGCGTTGGAGCATTCCCAGCACAAGGGCATCAACAACCGGGCCGAAAATTCGCTCCAACCGACCTGACGCCGTGAGCGTCAGATGAAACGCTTCAAATCAGCAGGCCAAGTTCAGCGCTTCCGGTCCATCCGCACCCCCATCGCCAGTTTATTTCCAACTCCGTCGCGACCACCACGCCGCCACCGACTTCCGCACTGTTCGGGCCCAGGCATTTGCCGTCTGGATCGGTGTCGCCGGTGTGCCGTTGATGGAGCACAGCTCTCGGAGCGCGACCAGAACACGCAAGTCCAGGCCATATTGGCACAGAGAACTCCATGCAATGGCAATTGCCCCTCATGGATATACATTTCCCCCGTCAGGATATCTGTACAGCGGTTCGGGGATCATGTTGGATAATGTCTGTGGGACCGATTAATGTTTCCTTGGCCGACAGAGGAGCGCGGCCCATGCGTGCTCATTCACGTTGCACCCGTTTCGCTTACACGTTTTGCGGCGTTCTTCTGATCGCACTGGCGACCGTTGCCATCGCTTGCCCGGCGGACGCCCGTCCAGGCGATGTCCGGACCGTCTACGCCGTGCCGAAAAACCCTTCGCACGAGGCGATTTACCGGACGTTGCAGGACAAGCGCGTGTTGGAACGCATCCGCGAACGCGTTGAGGGAATCGACCTGCCGCGCGTGCTGACCATCAGGACCGAGGGGTGCGACGGTGAAATCAATGCCTCCTACGAGACCTCCGACGCCACGCTGACCATCTGTTACGAATATCTCGCCTACATCCAGGAACTCGGACAGAACATCCCACCGGCCGGTGTCAGCGAGGGGCTGACGCCTGCGAACTACATCGTTGGCCCCTTTCTGGAGGTCGTGCTTCACGAACTCGCCCACGCCATTTTCGATCTGAAGAAAGTGCCGATCCTGGGCCGTGAGGAGGATGCCGCCGATCAAATTGCCGCCTACACGTTGTTGCAGTTGGGCAAGGACGAGGCCCGCCGGGTGATCGCCAGCGTTGCCGTCATGTACGCGAGCGAGGCGAAGGAAGCGCCGACGGAGTTGAAGGACTTCGCGAACGAGCACAGCTTGCCAGCCCAACGTTTCTACAACTTGATGTGTATCAGCTATGGCTCCGACCGGAAGAGCTTCGGCGATTTCGTGGAGAAGGGCTATCTGCCGGCCGAACGGGCCGAACTGTGCGAAGAGGAGTACCGGCAGGTCAAGTTTGCCTACGAAAAGCTCGTGGCGCCCCATTTGAGGGGGGTGCGAAAGGCGAACCGCTCCGGGTGAGCATCCGCTCCGGCCTTCCCGCGTTGCAAAGGCCAAGTGAAGTTTGACCACCCCCGTTTTCCGTGTAGAGGGAAGCTGGTCAAGTGGCTTCAAGAACGCGATGGCAAAAATCAAAAAATCAATTCCAATGAAAAACCGCCTCTATCGCAGAAGCGGCACGACAATAGGTTTATTTTCGAGCATGTTAACATCATTATTATAGCCAAAAATCAGATACCCTGCGATGGCTATTGCCCCAACGACAACAATCATTTTTGCTATCAGGATGATGAGGTATTTATACTGGGATTTTTTCATTGTCTTCCTGCGGCTCTGCATCATGTTCATTGCCCCGAGAGAACCGAATGTTATTTGGAACGCAAGGCGCCCGAACGTTCGCAATTTTTCCTGATCTGCGAACGTCGAAGTCCGTTTGTTCCATGTCGCTAACGTCGACCACCCAACCGACCGCCACCTAGCCTGCCTCCACCAAAGCTGCCGCGATCAAACGAGCCGGTCCGGGTTCCGGCGCCACTGCGATCCGGGCCACCGCCGGATTCTGCCGGGAAGCGCGATGGCCCGGCCGCGGCAGGCGTCACGGAACGGAGCGTCCCATCGCGGACGCGGGTCTGCATGCTGGAAACCACCTGTTGTCGCTTCTCCGCATCCAAGCCGCTCCATGCTTGTTGCACGCGCGCGCGCTCGTCGGCGCTGAGAGCGTTCCATCGGTCACGAATCTGCTCCTTCTCCTCGGGTGAGAGCGTGTCCCATTTCTGCTTGAGCGCGGCCTTCTGCTCGTCGGTCAGCCCGGCGAGGAAGTCCACGTCACCCTCATCATAGTAGTAGACCCAATCGTCATCATAGAACGGGTAGCCCCAAGGGTCGTTCACATATGCAACGCTCCCCGATCCGGCACAGCCGGCCAGGACGACGACCCCCAGTGCTCCCGCCAGAAACCCGCGTCGCGACCACATGCCGGTCTTTCCCTTGTTTGCAGGTTGGAACAACGTAAGTCTTGGTCGAAATCACGGGCGTGCTGCTGCTCACATGGATTGGCTGCCATTTGGCGTTTGTTACATCCGCATGACCACCCGCCCGTCGATCTCGTTGTTGCGCATCCGGCTGAACACGTCGTTGATGTTCTCCAAGTGCTCGACCGAATAGTGAACCTTCACCTTGCCGTCGCCGGCGAACTGGAGGCATTCGGCGAGGTCCAACCGGGTGCCGACGATCGATCCGCGGATCGTCTTCCGCATCAGAACCGTGCTGAAGATGTCCAGTTCGAACGATCCGGGCGGCAGGCCGACGAGGGCCATGGTGCCTCGCTTGGCGAGCATGCCGAGAGCCTGATTGAAGGCATGCCGGGACACAGCGGTGACGAGCACGCCCTGGGCGCCGCCGCACAATGCCTTGACCTCGGCAACCGGATCGGTCGTCTTCGCGTTGATCGCGGCATCCGCGCCCATGGCACGGGCGAGCGCCAGCTTTTCGTCGGAGATGTCGACGGCGATCACGTCGAGCCCCATGGCCTTCGCGTACTGCACGGCAATGTGGCCGAGTCCGCCGATCCCGGAGATCACAACCGTGTCGCCGGGCTTGGTGTCGGTTTCCTTCAGCCCCTTGTAGACGGTTACGCCGGCGCACAGGATCGGGGCGGCCATTTCCCAGTCAAGCCTGTCCGGCAGGTGGCCGACATAGTTGGGATCCGCGAGCGTGTACTCCGCGAAGCCGCCGTTGACGGAGTAGCCGGTGTTCTGCTGCAGGTCGCACAAGGTTTCCCAGCCGGCGAGACACTGCCGGCAGTGCCCGCAGGCCGTGTGCAGCCAGGGAACGCCGACCCGGTCGCCCTCCTTCACCGCGGTCACGCCGGCGCCCACCGCGGCAACGGTGCCGACACCCTCATGGCCTGGAATGAAGGGGGGGTTCGGCTTCACCGGCCAGTCGCCGTCGGCCGCGTGCAGGTCGGTGTGGCAAACACCCGACGCTTCGATCTTGACCAGGATCTGGCCCGGACCGACCTCCGGCACCGGAACCTCTTCGATCGACAGCGGCATTTTGAATTGGCGGACCACCGCCGCTTTCATCGTTTTTGCCATGGTTCCCTTCCTTGCCGTGGCTTCCATAGGAACGTTGATGATATCCAGCATGGCGGCGATGCCGTTGCCGGGCATTCCGGCGCTTTTCGGTTCAACGCTCCACGCTGGATCAGCTTTTCCGCTCCCTTGACGATCAGAAGGCCAGGACCGTGCGAAGCACGATGACGTGCGCCTTGTCATCCGGCGAGCCCGTGGCCGCGGTCTCGGGGCGATCGCTGTTGGCGAGCACATAGTCGTATTGGGCGTTCACGGTCAGGCCCGAAGCGACCGTGTAACCGGCACCAACTTCGTAGGCCGTCACCCGCCGGCTGCCTGGGTCGAGCATGGAACCGGGGTCGACGCCGTACTTGTAATTCGCACCCACCACGATGGCTCCGGCGGTGTACTGCACACCCGCGGTCCAGTTGTACATATCGTCCGCGAAGAAACCGGGACGCTTGTTCTGGCCCGATTTGCCGAAGCTGGTGTAACTGCCGCCGACGGCGAAGCCGGCATAACCGAGTTGGGCGCCAACCTGCCAAGCGTTCAGGTCGCGGAAGGAGTCAGCGGCCACCGTGCTGTCCGAGGACGTGCCCCAGAAATAGCCGGCACTGGCCTTGACGTCGAAGCCGAAGACGTTGCCGTCATAGTTCGCGCCAACCTCGACCAGATTGGCGAAGGAGTTGGTGACGCCCTGGTTGGCGATCGCCGAAGACGCTTTCAACCGGTTGACGTCCTGATTGAAGGAGTCGTTGCGCGGGGTATAGCTGGCACCGAACTGCACGCCGGCAAAACGTGGGGAGAAGTAGACGACCTTCGTTGCGTTGGCGTCCGGTGTCAGCGACGGCCACAGGATGCTGGCGGCGTTGACGGCTTCGGCGACCCCACCGAGGACGTCGGAGCCCTGATACCGGCCATTCGCCGGGTTGACAGACTGCCCGGCCGTCGTCGGGCCGACCCAGTTCGTCACCTGATCGAGATCGATGATGCTGGTCGGCAGATAGTCGCCCGGCGTCGAAATGAAGGTCTCATCGTTGAAGGAGTTGGACACGCCGAGGCGCACCTCGCCAAGCCTGCCTTGTGCGAAGATGAAGGCACGGTCGGCGTTGACGCCGGTGTCGGAACCGGAGGCGCGGATGCGGATGCGCCCACCATACTCCAGGCCGTTGTCCGCTTTGGCGACTGGTGTGATGTGCACGCGGAAGCGGTTGCGGAACTCGGTCGAACGCAGGCCGGAATCAAGGTCCTGATTGACGAAGCCGGCTTCGAAGAAGGCATCGCCACCGATTTTTATCTCGTACTTGGCCTGGGCATTGGCTTCCCCGGCGCCCGTTGCCAGTGCAACGGCAGCGCAGCCCGCCAGAAAACAGCGGTTCATGATCGTCCCCTCCATCCTGGCAGTGATCACTCCACACGTTGAGCCAAAAGACGGAATTGCTCATATCCGCGCCGGGCAGCGGCCGACGCCATCGTGCAAAGGCTCGTCAGCCTTGCAGAGGCGGTGCGTTGCCCGGAGGCGTGTCGATGGTCGTTCTCCACACCCGCAGACCGGAGACAGCGAAGAGAATCGTCACCAAGGGATTGAGAATGTTGAAGAAGCAGTACATGGCGAAGCCCGTCGCCGACACGCCGAGCGCTGCCGCCATGTAGGCTCCGCAACTGTTCCAGGGGATCAGCGGTGAGGTCACCGTCGCCGAATCGCCGACGACGCGCGACAGCAGCACCGGGGCGAGGCCCCTCTTCGCGAATTCCGCCTTGAACAACCGGCCCGGCAGGGCGATCGAAATATACTGGTCCGAGGTGACGATGTTGGCGCCGATGCAGGTGGCGACCACGGTCGCCACGAGCCCACCGACGGACCTCATCCGATGGATCACCGGGTCGATCAGGCGATTGAGGAGCCCGGCATGCTCCACCGTCGCGCCGAACGACAGCGCGGTGATGATCAGCCACACCGTGTTCATCATGCTGGACATGCCGCCCCGCGTCAGGATGACATCGAGGGACTCGTTGCCGCTGTGAGCGACGTAGCCGTTGGCGAGCGCCATCCACACCCCCTTCAGCATGGCGACGGCGGCCGGCATCTCCGGTGCGGCGGCGAAGGCGACGACGCGCGCCGGCTCCAGGACGACCGCCAGAAGACCGCCTGCCAGGGCGCCGAAGAAGATCGTGATGAAGGGCGGGAACCGGGCGATCGACAGGCCGAGAACCAGCAGCAGCGGCGTGAAGGCCCAGAGCGACACCGTGAAGTGGCTTTCGATGCCGGATATCATGGCGGTCGCGTCGAAATCGCCGGGCGCCCCCAGCATCCCGAAGAGAAGGATGGCGGCGAGCAGGGCCGGAACCGAAGTGAACAGCGATTCCCGGATGTGCTCGTAGATCCCGGACCCCGTCACCGCGGTCGCCAGATTGGCGGTGTCGGACAGCGGGGAGGCCTTGTCGCCGAAATAGGCGCCGGAGATCACCGCGCCGGCCGTGATTTCCGGCGACAGGTTCATGCTGGCCGCCACGCCCATCAGGCCGATGCCGATGGTGCCCGCCACGGTCCAGGAGCTTCCGATGCTGAAGCCGACCAGGGCGCAGATGATTGCGGTCGTCGCGTAAAAATAATGGGGACTGAGGATCTGGAGGCCGTAATAGACCATCGCCACGATGGTGCCGCTGAGCGCCCAGGTGCCGATCAGCGCGCCCACCGCCAGCAGGATCATGATGGCCGCGAGCCCGGTGGCGATGCCGTCGACCACGGCTTGGCGCACCCCGCCCCAGGGCATCCCGTTCTTGTAGGCGATCCCCGCCGCGATGATCCCGGAGAACAGCAGCGCCACCTGGTTCGGCCCGGCGGAGGCGTCCTTGCCGAACAGGAGGTAGGACAACGCGAGCAGAGCGATGAGGGCGATCATCGGAAGCAAGGCGTCAAGCAGGGTGGGCCGACGCGCCTCCCGCTTTTCTCCAGCCGCTGTCGGGATATGGTTCGAGACGTGGTTCGCCATGGTCGCAGCCTCCTTTTCCGGATCGCCGCCCCAATCAGGCCGCCTATCCGTGCCAACTCGTCGTCGTGAAGCTCTTGTCGATCAGCGTGCCCTTCTCCCCACGCACGATCGCCGGAATGTCGGCGAGCGCCCCGATCGCGGCGGTTTGCCCCGTCGCCGTCGCGAACCGGCAGGCGGCGTCCACCTTCGGTCCCATGGACCCGGCCGGGAAGCTGTACCTGCCCATCGCGTCGGGGCTCGCGCGGTGGATGGCCCGCGCGTCCGGCGTTCCCCAGCCGAGGAACACGGCCTCGGCGTCGGTCGCCATGATGAGAAGGTCGGCACCCAGCTCGCGCGCCAGCAGCTCCGAGCAGAGGTCCTTGTCGATCACCGCCTCGACGCCGACCAACGTGCGTTCCTTGCCCGGCTGGTGCATGGTCGGCTGGTACATGGCCGGCTGGTACATGGTGGGTATCCCGCCGCCGCCGGCGCAGATCACGATGGTTCCCTGATCCAGCAGCCAGCGGATCGGCCGGATCTCGAAGATGCGCTTGGGAGCCGGCGACGGCACGACCCGCCGCCAGGACGCGCCGTCCGGCTTGAACACCCACCCCTTCTCGGCGGCGATGCGCTCGGCCTCGGCGGCTCCATAGACCGGCCCCACGAACTTGGTCGGATCGCCGAAGGCCGGGTCGTCGCCGTCGACCTCCACCATGGTCAGCAGCGTGGCGAAAGGCACCTCGAACGGCAGCAGGTTGCCCAGCTCCTGCTCGATCATGTAGCCGATCATGCCCTCGGTCTCGGCCCCCAGGACGTCCAGCGGATAGGCCTCGTCCGGCCGGTAGGCGGCCCCCTGGAGCGCCAGAAGCCCCACCTGCGGCCCGTTTCCGTGGCTGATCACGAGCTGATGCTCCCGGGCGACCGGGGCCATGGCCTCGGCGGCGATGCGGATGTTGCGGCGCTGCACGTCGGCGGTCATCGGCTCGCCGCGTTTCAACAGAGCGTTGCCTCCCAAAGCGACGACGACGCGCATGGTCTCATTCCCCCCTCATTCCCCCAACGTGGCGACGAGAAGCGCCTTGATCGTGTGCATCCGGTTTTCCGCCTGTTCGAAGGCGATGTTCGCCTCCGATTCGAAGACCTCGTTGGTCACCTCGAGCCCGTTGGGCATCCCGTAGTCCTCGGCGATCTGCCGGCCGAGCGTCGTCTCGCTGTCGTGGAAGGCCGGCAGGCAGTGCATGAACTTGACCTGCGGGTTGCCGCTTGCCGCCATCAGCTCCGGGTTGACCTGATAGGGCTTCAGCAGCGCGATCCGCTCCCGCCAGACGTCCTTGGGCTCGCCCATCGAAACCCACACGTCGGTGTGGATGAAATCGACCCCGGCCACCGCTTCGGCGGTGTCGCTGGTGATGGTCAGCCGTGCGCCGGACACCGCCGCGAGCCGGTGGGCGATGGCGGTGTACTCCTCCGACGGCCACAGGCTCTGCGGTCCGCAGATGCGTACGTCCATGCCCATCAGGCAGCCGACGATCATCAGCGAATGGCCCATGTTGGACCGGGTGTCGCCGACATAGGCGTACGTGATGTCGGTGATCGGCTTGTCGCTGTGCTCGCGCATCGTCATGACGTCGGCGAGCATCTGGGTCGGGTGGTATTCGTCGGTGAGGCCGTTGTAGACCGGTACACCCGCGTACTTCGCCAGCTGCTCCACGCCGCCCTGCGCGGCGCCGCGGTACTCGATGGCGTCGTACATCCGGCCGAGGACCCGCGCGGTGTCCTTGAAGGACTCCTTGTGGCCGATCTGCGAGCCCGCGGGATCGAGGTAGGTGACGTTGGCGCCCTGGTCGTGGCAGGCGACCTCGAAGGCGCAGCGGGTCCGCGTCGACGTCTTTTCGAAGATCAGGCAGATCTCCTTGCCGCGCAGGTGCTGCTGCTCGGTCCTGGCGTACTTCGCACGCTTGAGGTCGCGCGCGAGGTCGAGCACATAGCGGAACTCCCGCGGCGTGTAATCCTGGACGGTGAGCAGCGACCGGTTGCGCAGATTGAAGCTCATCTTTTCCTCCTGGGGTTCCCTCCGGGCTCGTTGTCCGCGGCTGGTCGTCAGTAGGCGGGCTCCCGCCAGATCGGGCAGGTCATGCAGTGGCCGCCGCCCCGTCCCCGGCCGAGTTCCGCCCCGCGGACGGTGATGACCTCGACGCCGGCCTTGCGCAGCAGCGTGTTGGTGTAGGTGTTGCGGTCGTAGGCCACGACCACGCCGGGTTCGAGGGCGACGACGTTGTTGCCGTCGTCCCATTGCTCGCGCTCCGCCTCGTAGGCGTTTCCGCCGGTGCCGACGACGCGGAGCCTGGAGTAGCCCAGCGCGTCGGCCACGACCTCCAGCAGCGGCCTCGCCTCGGGCCGCACCTCGAAGCGTCCCTCGTCGTCCAGGGGATAGGCGCTGTAACAGCGGATCTGGTCGACAACCTCCCGGAAGACCGTCACCAGATCGCGGTCGCAGAACGAGAACACCGTGTCCAGATGCATGGCAGCACGGCTTTTCGGCATCAGGCAGGCGATGACCCGGGACGCCGCGTTGTTGCGGAACAGCGCGCGGGTCACCTGGCCGACCGCCTGGCGGTTGGTGCGCTCTCCCATGCCGATGAGGACGATGCCCTTGCCGATCGGCATCACGTCGCCACCCTCCAGCGAGGCGCCGGTGAAGTCCTCGTCCGAATCGCCCCACCAGATCGTGAAGCCGCCGTCCCGGAAGCGGGGATGGAACTTGTAGACCGCCCGCTGCAGCAGCGTCTCCGGCTTGCGGGCGGGCCAGAACATCGGGTTGCAGGTCACGCCGTTGTAGATCCAGCAGGACGGGTCCCGCTGGAACAGCGTGTTGGGGATCGGCGGCAGCACGAAATCGGTGCCACCGAACGCCTCGTTCAACAGCACGCTCACGGTGTTGTCCGGCAGGTCCGATATGGCGATGCCGCCGATGAGGTGGACGGCGAGTTCCCTGGACGGCATCTCGTCCAGCCAGGGGCGCATGACCTCCACGGCGGCGACCCCGACGGTGTTGGCGGTGACGCGGCGGTCGAGCACGAACCTGCGCGCCTGAGGATCGTCGAGCGTTTGCGCCAGCAGGTCGTGCAGGTCCAGCACCTCGACCCCGCGCTCCTCCATCTTCAGCACGAGGTCGTGATGGTCCTTCTGCGCCTCGTGCACCCAGATGACGTCATCGAACAGAAGGTCGTGGCAGTTGCCGGGGGTAAGGCGCTGGTGCGCCAGCGACGGCCGGCAAACCAGGACGGTCCGCAGCTTGCCGACTTCCGAATGCACGCCGACTTCAGACATGACGCATCTCCCTGCTTCGATGGCCCGGTATTCCGTGCGGGCCTTGTTGTCTTGTGACGGCGCGGCGGCCATCACAGCGGGCTGATCGTGCCGGTCCACATGAGCCAGGCGGCGAGCACGGCGAGGACAGCGATGGCCGCCGCGATGGCCACCTCCACACTGGTGAAGGCGCGCTCTCCGTGCTCGCGTCGGGCCCGGACATAGACGAGGATTCCCGGTGCGAAGAGGACCGCGCACATCAGCAGGTACTGAAGGCCGGCCGCGTAGACGAGCCAGAGGCCGTAGGCCGTCGCCAAGGCACCGACCAGGATGCCCTTCGTCCGCGATTCCGCACCGTAGCCTTCGCCGGTCAGGGCCAGTTTCAACGCGTAGGCGCCGGACAGAACGTAGGGGGGAAGGATCGCGACCGAGGCTATGAAGTAGAAGAACTGGTACGCGCTGCGCGAAAAGAAGCTGAGCGCGAGGAAGAGCTGGATCAGCAGATTGGTTGCCCAGAGCGCGTTCACGGGCGACCCGTTGGCATTCTCCGCGGCGAACCATTTCGGGAAAGTCCCGTCGCGGCCGCAGGTGTAGGGGATCTCCGCGCACAGCAGCGTCCAGGAGAGGAAGGCGCCGCCGACCGAGATCACCAAGCCGATGTTGATCAGGGCGGCGCCCCACGGGCCGACGAGGGACTCGAACACGCCCGCCATGGACGGCACCCTGAGGTCGGCGAGTTCGGGTTGCCGCAGGACGCCCGTCGCCAGCAGCGAGACCAGCACGTAGATTCCCAGCGCGCCGACGAAACCGATCACGGTCGCCCGCCCGACGTCGGAGCGGCGGGCCGCACGGGCGGAATAGACGCTGGCGCCCTCGATGCCGATGAACACCCACAGAGTCACCAGCATGGTGCTCTTCACCTGCTCCATGACCGAACCGAGGCCGCCCGTGCCGGACCCGGCGCCGGTTCCCCAGAAATCCACCGTGAAGCGATCCCAATGGAAGCCGACGATGGCCACCAGGACGAACAGGAACAGCGGCACCAGCTTGGCAATCGAGGTGACGACGTTCACGAAGGCCGCCTGTTTGATGCCGCTGAGCACGAGCGCGTGGATCAGCCACAGGCACAGCGACGCGCCGACGATGGAGGGCAGGTTGTTGCCGTCGCCGAAGATGGGGAAGAAGTGGGACAGGGCCGAGAAGATGGCCACCGCGTAGGCCACGTTTCCAAGAAAGGCGCTCAGCCAATAGCCCCAGGCGCTGTTGAAACCGACGAACGGTCCGAAGCCGGCCTTGGCATAGGCATAGGGGCCCGCGTTCAGGTTCGGTTTGCGCACGGCCAGGTTTTGGTACACGAAGGCGAGCATCATCATGCCGATGCCGGTGATCATCCAGCCGATCAGGATGGCGCCGGGCGACGCACCTTTGGACATGTCCGATGGAAGATTGAAAACGCCGCCGCCGATCATCGAGCCGACAACGAGCGCAACGAGGGGGAGCAAGGTCAGCTTGTCCGACTTCTGGGTCTGCGCTACGCCAGCGTTTTTCACCGACACGAGATCGTTCACGTCAGCCGTCGTCATCGCTGCCTCTCCGCTATCCTCGCCTCCCTGCCGTCATCTCCCTGTCGTCAAGGATTTCCTCCAATGAGGCGGGCAATGAGGCGGAGCGTCTTCCGCTCCAGCGCCGACCGGTCACGTCCATTGAATGTCCATTGAATGGCCTTCAAGGAATGGAGACCGGGAATGGAAGTCCCAAACTTGACTGTTCGACGGCCCGTTACATAAGTTCGATACGGTTTCCACGTCACTATTCGTCGCTTTCATTGTTTTCTAAGGACTTGGCGGAGCGAAAAGGACTTTCGCCACGCCGTGAACAGGGACATGATACGGTATCCAACCAATGATTTTTGGCATATCAAAGGACAAGATCACTTGCGCAATATATTTATTTCGCAATTGCGAATTTGCAGTTGCGAAATAAGAGGGCTGCTTGGCTCCAGCTTAAGGAAGTGCGATTTTACTTTTCATCGACCGCCAAATTTTGATGGATCCGCCGTCGGCAGAACGCAGCTCCAAAGGACTGCAGATTTTCGGCAGTGATCTGGGGCGGTGATCTGGGTAGTCTTGAAACCGTACGTCTTGAGCATCCTGTGTGTCAGCGCGAGGAGCGCGGCGGGAAAACGAAAACCGCGGTACGGGTTGGTGAGCATGCCCGGCAACCAGCCATGCCGGACCGTTTACCACCAACCTGACAACACACGACCGTTCACCGGAAACGGCGAAGTGCCGGTTTATGCTTGGGTTGATCCGATGGATGACATGAACTGCGTGTTCAATCGAACGCGCGATGGAAAGAATCACGGCCGTACAGTCGTGACCGTCTGGTCGTCCGATGAAACGATGCACCAAAAGAAAGGAGAGTTGGAACTCTGTCGTGTGCGTCCATTTTCTCGGTGGGTTTCACTTCTGCTTTCATCGTACAGAATCCCCGCCTGTCGTGCCATTGCGACGCACGGCCAAACAGCGGAGAACATCCGGATATGGCCAAATCCATTCAGTTCAAATCAGGCGATTTGCTGTTCCGGCGGGGGGACGCGAGCGACTGCGTTCTTTGGGTCAAGCATGGGGAAATCGAAGTCCTGCGCGAGAATGGCGACAACGCCATCCTGATCGGGCATGTGCGGGGCGGCGAGTGGCTGGGCGAGATGGGCGTCATTGAAAGCCGCAGCCGGAGCGCCACCGCCCGGGCTGTCAGCGATGGCGCCGCGGAAGTCCTCACCCCGCAGGAGTTCCTGGACCGGGTGAGCCGGGACGCATCCCTGGCGCGCGGGTTGATCCAGCGTCTCAGCATCCGCCTGCGGACGATCGAGGACAAGATTGCCGGCGACCTGCTGCTCTCGACGCGTGAGGCGGAACTGGCGGAGAACGGCGCGCCGTCGTCGGAGGCCCTTACCAACGACAACGAACGCATTCTATTGACCGCCGGGTCGGACTCCCTGCGCAGCCGGATCGGTCCAAGCTCAATTCAGGTTGGGCAACTGCCCTTCGTGGTCGGTCGGCTCCCGATCAACGGCGAGGCACCGCCCCCACGGTCACCCGATCTGTCCATCGACGATCAGCCGCCGTTTCGCCTGTCGCGCGATCACTTCATGATCAGCCGCAGCCAGGGCCGGCTGCTCGTGTCCGATCTTGGCAGCACGCTTGGGACGGTCGTCAACGGGCAGCCGATCGGGCACGATTTCATGAGGGACACCGCCCTTCTGAACCACGGTGAGAACCGCGTCGTTGCGGGCGGCTGGGGATCGCCCTTCGAGTTCATCGTTTCCATCGGCTGAAGGGGCGTTGCCGAACAAAAGCGCTTTTTCGCATCCCGCGAAGCGGATGCCGGACCCAGGTCATACACCGATGAGACCGAGACGGAATGGGCGGGCACTGGCACTCTGACCGCTGCCACGCTTGGTGGAATGATGGATGCCGCACACCGACCCGATCCAACGCCGAGAGGTCGGGCGTGGCATCGCAGAGGACCGCGTCACATCACCAGGGCTGCGGGAGGCGGGCATGGCCGAAGCGCTGTCAGTCGAGGAAAAGGCTCTCATTGACGTATACTGGCGGGCAGCCAACTATTTGTCCGTTGGACAGATTTATCTTTATGACAATCCATTGCTCAAAGTTCCCCTTACCCTCGAACACATAAAGCCGAGGTTGTTGGGGCATTGGGGAACCACACCCGGCTTGAATTTCATCTATGTCCATCTGAACCGGATGATCCGGCAATTGGATCTGAACATGATCTGTATTGCCGGTCCCGGGCATGGCGGACCAGCCATGGTCGCGAATGCCTATCTTGAGGGAACATACAGCGAAGTCTACCCGAACATCTCGCCGGACGAAGAGGGCATCAAGCGCCTCTTCACACAATTCTCGTTTCCCGGCGGGATTCCCAGCCACGTGGCGCCGGAGACGCCCGGTTCGATTCATGAAGGCGGCGAACTCGGATACGCCGTGTCCCACGCGTACGGAGCCGCCTTCGACAACCCCGACCTGATTGTCGCCTGCATCGTCGGCGACGGGGAGGCGGAAACCGGACCCCTGGCAACGAGCTGGCATTCCAACAAATTCCTCAACCCGCTCAGCGATGGCGCCGTTCTGCCGATCCTGCACCTCAACGGCTACAAGATCGCCAACCCCACCATTCTCTCCCGGATCAGCCACGAGGAGCTGGAGCAGCTGTTCCGCGGGTATGGATACATCCCCTATTTCGTGGAAGGCCACGAACCGGACGACATGCATGAACGCATGGCCTCCACTCTGGACACGGCCATCGCCGACATTCGGCGGATCAAGGACGACGCGCGCCGAAACGGGGTCACGCAGCGTCCCCGCTGGCCCCTGATCGTGCTCCGCACACCGAAGGGATGGACATGCCCGAAGGAGATCGACGGCAAGCGGGCCGAGGATTTCTGGCGTTCGCATCAGGTTCCGATGGGGGAAATGCATGAGAACCCGGACCATGTGCGTGTTCTCGAAGAATGGATGAAAAGCTACCGACCCGAGGAGCTTTTCGACGAGGGAGGCCGCCTCCGCCCCGACCTCGCCGACTTGGCCCCCCGCGGCATTCGCCGTATGAGCGCCAACCCGCACGCCAATGGCGGCACGCTCCTGCGCGATCTGCGTCTTCCGGATTTCCGCGACTACGCCGTCCCGGTGGAGGCTCCCGGCGTGGCTGTCGCAGAAGCCACCCGCGTGATGGGGCAGTTTCTCCGCGATGTGATGAAGCTGAACCTCGACGCGCGGAACTTCCGGCTCTTCAGTCCCGATGAGAACAACTCCAACCGCTGGCAGGACGTGCTCCAGGTCACGGACCGGACATGGGTTGCCGACACCGTCCCGTGGGACGACCATCTCGCCCCGGACGGCCGGGTCATGGAGATGCTCAGCGAACACCAATGCCAGGGGTGGCTCGAAGGCTATCTGCTGACGGGCCGACATGGATTCTTCTCCTGCTACGAAGCCTTCATCCACATCGTCGATTCGATGTTCAACCAGCACGCCAAGTGGCTGAAGGTCTGCCGGACCATTCCCTGGCGGCGTCCCGTCGCCTCGCTGAACTACCTGCTGTCCAGCCATGTCTGGCGCCAGGACCACAACGGCTTCAGTCACCAGGACCCCGGCTTCATCGACCATGTGGTGAACAAGAAGGCCGACGTCGTCCGGGTCTATCTGCCACCCGATGCCAATTGCCTGCTGTCGGTCACGGACCATTGCCTGCGCAGCCGGAACTGCGTCAACGTCGTCGTCGCCGGGAAGCAACCGGCCCCGCAGTGGTTGACGATGGATGAAGCCATCAGGCATTGCACGGCCGGCCTGGGGATCTGGGAATGGGCCAGCAACGACCGCGGCGGCGAACCCGATGTGGTGATGGCCTGCTGCGGCGACGTGCCGACGCTGGAGACCCTGGCGGCGGTCGATCTCCTGCGCCATTACGCCCCGGACCTGAAGGCCCGCGTCATCAACGTCGTCGATCTCATGACCTTGCAGCCCCCGGGGGAGCATCCGCACGGGCTTCCGGATCGCGACTTCGATGCGCTGTTCACCACCGACAAACCGATCATCTTCGCCTTCCACGGCTATCCCTGGCTCATTCACCGGCTGACTTACCGGCGGGCCGGCCACGGGAACCTGCATGTGCGTGGCTACAAGGAGGAGGGCACCACCAGCACGCCCTTCGACATGTGCGTGCTGAACGATCTCGACCGGTTCCACCTCGTGGGCGACGTGATCGACCGGGTTCCGGCGCTCGGCGCGAGCGCCGCCTACGTCAAGCAGGCAATGCGCGACAAGCTCATCGCGCACAAGGAACACATCCGGCGGTGTGGCGACGACATGCCCGAGATCGCGGGATGGATATGGGACCAGACGGGCGCGGGCCAAACCGGAGCGGTCGCAGCCGCCTCGACCGAAGCCGACAATGTTTGAACCATAAGACGATGGTCGGGCCATCCGTCGGATGGCGTGGCGGCTCCGACCGGGCGAGGAGGAAACGCCATGAGCAGCGACATGACCATGGCCGACGCAACCGCGTCGAACGTCTCCGGATCGACGGATCTGCTCCAGCGATACGGGTGCGGCCCGATCCACTTCACCGGAACGCACGACGCGCTCTACGAGCGGCACCTGATGTTCGACCATGTGGTCGATCCCACGTCGGTCGGTCCCCGCGAACGCTACGAGGCGGTCGCCCGCTCCGTGCGCGACGTGCTGTCACAGCGGTGGCTTCGCACCGAGCAGACCTACGAACGCGAGAACCCGAAACGCGTCTATTACCTTTCCCTGGAGTTCCTCATCGGGCGCTCCCTGGCCAACAACGTCATGAACCTTCTTCTCGATCCGGTCGTGGCGCGGGTCGCCGACGAGAAGGGGATCGACTGGCTTGCCCTGCTCGACGAGGAGCCCGACGCCGGGCTGGGGAACGGGGGGCTTGGCCGGTTGGCGGCCTGCTTCATCGACTCCATGGCCACGATGCAGATCCCGGCCATGGGATATGGGCTCCGCTACGAATACGGCATTTTCCGGCAGAGCCTGCGGGATGGCTGGCAGCAGGAACAGCCCGACAACTGGCTGCGCCGGCCCGATCCCTGGGAGGTCGCCCGGCCGCAGGAGGCCGTGGAGATCAGGCTTGGCTGCTCGTTCGAGGTGCGCAACGGGACGTTCGCCGCCGTGCCCGGCCGGCCGTCCAGCCTGCTCGGCATTCCGTATGACCGCCCCGTCATCGGATACGGCGGCCGAACGATCAACACATTGCGGCTCTGGGCGGCGGCGGCACCGCACGCGCTGGACTTCCAGGCGTTCAGCGCCGGCGACTTCGTCAGCGCGCTCGCCGAACGGCTCTCGGCGGAGTCCCTCACACGGGTCCTGTACCCCGACGATTCGACGAGCATGGGTCAGGGCCTGCGTTTCGTGCAGGAGTATTTTCTGGTCGCCTGTTCCCTGGCGGATCTCGTGCGGCGCTTCCGCCGGACCAATTTGGTCGGCAGCCCGGCCGATTGGCGGGTGCTTCCCGACAAGGTCGCCGTCCAGCTCAACGACACCCACCCGAGCCTGACGGTGTCCGAACTGATGCGGATCCTGCTCGACGACGCGGGGCTCGGCTGGGAGGAGGCGTGGGACCTCACGCGGCGGACACTCGCCTACACGAATCACACCCTGCTGCCCGAGGCGCTCGAAAAATGGCCGCTGCCCTGGTTCGAGCTTCTGCTGCCGCGCCACCTGGAGATCATCCTGGAGATCAACCGCCGGCTTCTCGACGAAGTGCGGGCCCGCTTTCCCGGCGATGAGGGCCGTATCGAGCGTGTGAGCTTGGTCGAGGAGGGCGGTCCGCGGAAGATCCAGATGGCCAACCTCGCCATCGTCGGATCGCACAGCACCAACGGGGTCGCTGCGATCCATTCCGATCTGCTGCGCACCGTGACGGTCAAGGATCTGGCCGAACTGTATCCCGAGCGCTTCAGCAACAAGACCAACGGCGTGACGCCCCGGCGTTGGCTTCGGCTGGCCAACCCCGCCCTCTCCCGCTGCATCACCGACGCCATTGGGGACGGATGGATCACCGATCTGTCCCAATTGGCCAAGCTGACGCCGCTTGCCGACGACGGGGCTTTCCAGGACGCCGTGCGGGAGGCCAAGCGCGCCATGAAGCACCGCTTCGTGGCGTGGCTTGCATCGACCAGCGGCATCGCCGTCGATCCCGACACGATCTTCGACTGCCAGATCAAACGCATCCACGAATACAAGCGGCAGCTTCTGAACGCGTTGCGGATCGTCGTGCTCTACAACCGGATGCGGCAGAACCCCGGCCTCGACATGGCGCCGCGGACCTTCTTCTTCGCGGGAAAGGCGGCTCCCGCCTACCGTCTCGCCAAGGTGATCATCAAATTCCTCAACAACCTCGCCGTCGCCATCGACGACGACCCGGTGGCGCGCGGCCGCCTCAGGGTGGTGTTCCTGCCCGAGTACGGCGTGTCCCTGGCCGAGAAGCTGATTCCCGCCTCCGACGTGTCCAACCAGATCTCGACGGCGGGCTATGAGGCGAGCGGCACCAGCAACATGAAGCTCATGATGAACGGCGCATTGACGATCGGCACGCGCGATGGCGCGACGATCGAGATGGCGCAAGCCGCAGGCGAGGAGAACTTCTTCCTGTTCGGGTTGACGGCGGATCAGGTGAGCGGCAGCGCCGGCTGGTACAGCCCTTTCTGGCATCACCACAACGAACCGGAAACCCGCGCTGCGCTGGATCTGATCTTTTCCGACCATTTCAGCCGCAACGAACCGGGCATCTTCGAACCTCTGCGCAACGTTCTGCTGACGGGCGGGGACCGGTTCATGCATCTCGCCGATCTCACAGCTTATCTGGAGGCGGATCGGCGGTTGCTGGCGTCCTACGCGGCCCCGCAGGACTGGACGCGCAAGGTCATCATGAACATTGCCGGGTCCGGCCGGTTCTCCAGCGATCGCACCATCGCCGAATACGCCGCCGAGATATGGGATGCGAAGCCATGCCCGGTGCCGTAAGGGACGGATCGGCGGTCCAGATGGACGCGGATACGGGGCGGACCGGCACGCCCAGTCCCCCCGCTCGGGGAGCCGCGGCGCCGCTGGGAGCGATCCCCACCGGCCAGGGGACGAACTTCAGCCTGTTTTCGAAGCACGCGACCGGAATCGAGCTGCTGCTTTTCGACAGCGCCGAGGATGCGGGGCCTGCGCGCGTGATCCGCCTCGATCCCTCCACCCATCGCACCTATCATTACTGGCACGTGTTTCTTCCCGGCGTGACGGCCGGCCAAATCTATGGTTATCGCGCCGAGGGGCCATGGGACCCCGCCCACGGCCTGCGCTTCGATCGGGACAAGCTTCTCCTTGATCCCTATGGCCGCGCGGTGGTCGTTCCGGACCGCTACAGCCGCGACGACGCCCGCAAACCCGGAGACGATTGCGGCGGCGCCATGAAAAGCGTGGTTGTGGATCCGGGATCCTACGATTGGGAAGGCGACGCACCGTTGCACCGGTCGTCCGCGCAGACCATCGTGTATGAGATGCATGTGCGCGGATTCACACGCCATCCCAGTTCCGGCATCGGCGAGAAGACCCGCGGCACGTTTGCCGGGCTGATCGAGAAGATTCCGTACCTTCAGAAATTGGGCGTCACCGCGGTGGAGCTGCTGCCGGTGTTCCAATTCGATGCGCAGGATTGCCCGCCGGGAAAGGTCAATTACTGGGGATACGCGCCGGTCTCGTTCTTTGCGCCGCATGCGGCGTACAGTTCGCGTTCCGATCCGCTCGGTCCGCTGGACGAGTTCCGCGACACGGTCAAGGCTCTGCACCGCGGCGGCATCGAAGTCATCCTCGACGTCGTTTTCAACCACACGGCGGAAGGCGACCACAGCGGGCCGACCCTGTGTTTCCGAGGGTTGGACAATCCCACCTATTATCTTCTCGAAGACGACCGATCCCGCTACGCCAACTACACGGGCACCGGGAACACCTTGAACGCCAATCACCCTGTCGTCCGGCGCATGATCGTGGACAGCCTTCGATACTGGGTCGAGACGATGCATGTGGACGGCTTCCGCTTCGATCTGGCCTCGGTTCTGTCCCGCGACACATCGGGGCATCCGATCCCGAACGCACCGATCCTGTGGGACATCGAAACGGAACCGGCGCTTGCCGGTACGAAGCTGATCGCCGAGGCTTGGGACGCGGCGGGCCTTTATCAGGTCGGCAGTTTCGTCGGCGACAGCTGGAAGGAATGGAACGGACGGTTCCGTGACGACGTGCGTGCGTTTTTCCGCGGTGAACCGGGATCGGTGACCCAGATCGCGGACCGCATCCTGGGCAGCCCGGAGATCTATGGGCATGAGGAGCGGGAGGCTGAACAAAGCGTCAACTTCGTGACCTGCCATGACGGCTTTACGCTCAACGACGTGGTGTCCTACGACCGCAAGCACAACGAGGCGAACGGCGAAGGCAATCGCGATGGCGCGGACGACAACCGCAGTTGGAACTGCGGCGTCGAAGGCCCGACCGACGACCCGGCAATCGAGCGGCTGAGAAACCGTCAGGTAAAGAATTTCCTGACCGTGACGATGCTATCGCTCGGCGTCCCGATGATCACGATGGGCGACGAGGCGCGGCGCACTCAGTCCGGCAACAACAACGCCTACTGCCAGGACAACGAAACCAGTTGGTTTGATTGGACGCTGGTCGAGACGCACGCGGACGTGCACCGGTTCGTGACTGTGCTCAACACACGCCGAAGCCTGCGGGACAGGATGTACGAGCGGGTGCCTTTGCGGCAGCTGCTCCGGAAGGCGAAGATAACCTGGCACGGCGTGACCCCCGAGCAACCGGATTGGAGCCGCGATTCCCACAGCATCGCCGTCGAAGCGAAGGTGGAGCAGGGCCGGCTTCGCATTTACCTGATCCTGAACGCCTACTGGAAACCGCTTCGCTTTGAACTTCCGCCAGCAAATGACGGCAGTGTTGGCCCATGGCACCGATGGATCGACACCTCGCTCGCCCCCCCATGTGATATCGTCGAGTGGAGCTTAGCGCCGACGCTGAGTGAGTTGTCCTATCTGGTGGAAGCGCGGTCCGTCGTCGTGCTGATCCATGACGCCGGCGAACCGACCCACCTGTCGTGACCCGTACCAAGCGTTGGTGTCTGGTTTTGGCGGAGAGAGACCGTGAGCATCCCCCCGGCACAATGGACAGCGGGTTATGCGACCTGCAACTTGGCCTGCTCAGGAGTTCTGTAGCCAATCGCCGAGTAGAGGCGTTGGCGATTGTAGTAGGGGCTGTTAGCGCTTGATCCAATCGAGGGCGGCGGCGAGGCAAAGGACGCCCATGAAGGAGTTGGCAGTTGTCTCGTAGCGGGTGGCAATTGCCCGCCACTCCTTGATCCTGGCCCAAAAGCGCTCGACGAGGTTGCGGTTGTTGTAGATCCATGCCGGACAGGCGACCGGCCCATCGGCCTCGCTTATGCGTGATGCACTCTCTCGCATAAGCACCAATTGCCGCTTAAAGAGGAAAGCGACAAAAAATCCCTTGTTTCTAAAGGGGGAAAATGAACTGGCGGAGGGAGAGGGATTCGAACCCTCGATACCCTTTTGAGGTATACACACTTTCCAGGCGTGCGCCTTCAACCACTCGGCCACCCCTCCGCAGAGGCCGCGTTTATATCCAGCCCGAAGGCGGCGCGCAAGCCCCTGATATCACTTTTTTGGAAAAATCTTGCGCCGCCTTCGGGATGATCCGCGGGGCGGATCGAAGCCACCTTCCCTCAGCCGAGGCCGCGGACGAGATCGCCCACCGTGCGGCACAGCAGGTCGATGTCCTGGTCGCGCGACAGGCGGTGGTCGCCGTCCTTCACCAGCGTCACCCGCACATCCGAACTGCTAAGGCGATCGGCCAGGGTCAGGCTGACCTGCCAGGGCACATCCGGGTCGGCCATGCCGTGCAGCAGGCGCACCGGCTTGTCGAAGGCGATGGGCTGGCGCAGCAGCAGGTGGTTGCGCCCGTCCTCGATCAGGGCACGGGTGATCGGCTGCGGCTCCGGCCCGTAGTCGGAGGGGCGCAGCCAGCGGCCCGTCTCCAGGATCTCGCGGCGGACGGACTCGTCGAAGAGGTCCCACATCAGGTCTTCGGTGAAGTCCGGGGCGGCGGCGATGCCGACCAGGCCGGCCACCCGCTCCGGACGGCGCAACGCGGTCAGCAGCATCATCCAGCCGCCCATGGAGGAACCGACGAGGATCTGCGGCCCCACCGTCACGCGATCCAGGACGGCCAGCGCGTCGTCGGCCCACAGCCCGATGGTGCCCTCGTCGAACCGTCCGCTGGAGGCGCCATGCCCCTGATAGTCGAAACGGGTGAAGGACAGCCCCTCGCCCGCCGCCCATTCCTCCAGGGCCAGCGCCTTGCTGCCGGTCATGTCGGACATGAAGCCGCCCAGAAACATCACGCCGGGGGCCAGCCCTTCCGGGTCGCGGCCGGGGGTGTGACGATAGGCTATGGTCGCGGCGCCGCGCTTCAGGCTATGGTGCGCGCCGCCCGGCGACGGGACGGGGCCGGCTGCGGGTTCGTTCATATCGGACACCTCTGTGGGCCAGGACTTTAGGAATCTGTGACTATGGACGTCGAATCCCAGCTTAGCACCGGCGAGGACCCGCGCAACCCGGCCAACGCCTTCGCGAAGGGCGCCTTCGCGGCCGCCGGTCGCCGGCCCGTCGTTCTCCAGGTGCTGCCGGCGCTGGTCACCGGCGGGGCCGAGCGCGGCTGCATCGACGTGGCGCTGGCGCTGGCCCAGGCCGGAGCTTTGCCGCTGGTGGCGTCCGAAGGCGGGCCGATGGCGGCGGAGTTGGACCGCGCCGGCATCCGCCACATCACCCTGCCGCTGGCCTCCAAGAACCCGCTGGTCATCCGCCGCAACGCGCGCAAGCTGGAGGCGATCATCCGGGAGAACGACGTGGACATCGTGCACGCCCGCTCCCGCGCCCCGGCCTGGAGCGCCTGGCTGGCCTGCCAGGCGACCGGCGCGCGCTACATGACCACCTTCCACGCCCCGTACAATTACAAGAACGGGCTGAAGCGCTGGTACAATTCGGTGATGGCGCGGGGCGAGCGGATCATCGCCATCTCCGGCTTCATCCGCCGCCACATCCTGGAGAATTACGACGTCGATCCGGCGGTCATCCGCACCATCCACCGCGGCATCGACCCGCTGTCCTTCGCGCCGGAGCGTGTCAGCTCCGCCCGCATGATCCAGCTCGCCCAGAAATGGCGGCTGCCGGACGACAAGCCGGTGATCCTGCTGCCCGGCCGCCTGACCCGCTGGAAGGGCCAGACGGTGCTGATCGACGCGCTGGCGAAGCTGGGGCGCAAGGACGTCTGCGCGTTGCTCGTCGGGTCCGACCAGGGCCGCACCGGCTACCGGCAGGAGTTGGAGGAGCAGGTGCGCCGCGCCGGGCTGGAAGGCGTCGTCACGATGACCGACCATTGCAACGACATGGCCGCCGCCTACCGGCTGTCCACCGTCGTCGTCTCCGCCTCGCAGGAGCCGGAAGCCTTCGGGCGGGTGATCGTGGAGGCGCAGGCGATGGGCCGCCCGGTGATCGTGTCCGCCATCGGCGCCTACCAGGAGACGGTGATTCCCGGCGAGACCGCCTGGGTGGTGCCGCCCGCCGATCCCGACGCGCTGGCCAAGGCGCTGGACGAGGCGCTGTCCCTGACGACGGAGCAGCGCGACGCCATCGGCGCCCGCGCCCGCGCCTTCGTCGCCGAGCGCTACACCAAGCAGCGCATGTGCGCCGACACGCTGGCCGTCTATGCGGAGCTTCTCGCCGAGCCCCGGCGCGCCCGGCAGGGCCGCTGAGCCGCCCCCCTTCCTCCCGCCCGTCACATCACCGGACCTCATGACCGACATCGCCCAGCTTTCCGGCATCGCCCCCGTCATCGACCGTTACGACGGGGTCATCCTCGACCTGTGGGGCGTCCTGCACGACGGTGAGCGGCCCTATCCCGGCGTGCCGGAGTGCCTGGACCGGCTGCGCGCGGCGGGCAAGGTGATCTGCCTGCTGTCCAACGCGCCGCGCCGCACCGGCGGCGTCATCGCCAAGCTCGACGGCATGGGAATCGGGCGCGAGCGCTACCACCATGTCATGACCTCGGGCGAGGCCGCCTATGACGCGCTGCGCGACCGCGACGACCCGTGGCACGCAGCACTGGGGCAGCGGCTGTACCACATCGGGCCCGACCGCGACATGGACGTGTACGAGGGGCTGGGCTACACGCTCGCGGCATCGCCGGACGAGGCCGATTTCGTCGTGAACACCGGCATCGTCGACTTCGGGGAATCGCTGTCGGTCTACGAGCCGGCGCTGGAGGCCTGCCGCCGCCGCAACCTGCCGATGGTCTGCGCCAACCCCGACCTGATCGTGATGGTCGGCGAGCAGATGGTCATCTGCGCCGGCACGCTGGCCCAGCGTTACGAGGAGATGGGCGGCGACGTCTTCTGGCATGGCAAGCCGCACGCCCCGGTCTATGACCGCTGCCTGTCGCTGATGGGCATCAAGGACAAGGGGCGCATCCTGGCGGTGGGCGACAGCCTGCGCACCGACGTGGCCGGGGCCAACGCCGCCGGGATCGACGTGGCGCTGGTCACCTTCGGCATTCATCGCGAAGAGTTGGGCGGGGCCTGGGGCGAGGCGGTCGATCCGGCCAAGCTGGCCGCCGCCGCCGCGGCATCCGGCCACCAGCCGACCTACGGCCTGCCCAGCCTGCGCTGGTAAGAGGGACGGCGTCCCGCTCCTCGATTCAATCGAAGGGCGGGATGGCGTCGTCCATGGCCTTGCGCAGAATGCTGGACGGCCCATCTTCGGAGAAGCCGCGGCTTCCGATGGCGTTGCGGAAATAGCTGACAATGAAGACGCGGATCGAGGCGGTCAAATTCGCCTCCCCGCGCCTTTGATCGATCTGGGTGCAGATGTCGTTCAGAGTCAGCCCCTCACGCTCACAGATTTCCTTCAAGGAGTCCCAAATATAGGGCTCCATCCGAAGACTGGTGCGTCGGCCCGAAACCTTGACATTGCGACAGACCAGGACCGGCCCTTCCTTGTTCCCCTGTCTGCCCGCCATATCGTTGCCCTTGGTCCCCTGCCGTTGCGGAAAGGCGCTCGCGTTTCCGGCGAATATACATTCACTTGTATGATGATATTGCAAGCGGCGTGTGGGCACAAAGCCAATTTCGACCGGGGGTCGCGATCCCGGCTCGGAGTTCACCGTTCCCGCCACCGCGCAACCTTGGCCCGGGCAAATGCCGCTTCCCTTCCCGGGCGCCTTCGCTGTACCAGTGCTTCGATGGGCCGACACAAGCTGTAGTGGTCACTTCCGGTGGAGAACGAGCGATGGTGCGACCGGCGGCGTGGGGGATCGCGGTGACGCTGATGGCCGGGCTGGCGCCCGTCCTGCCGGCCCGCGCGTCCGACCTGCCCATCGACCGCATCCGCGCCGAGGTGTCGCGCCTCGTCCCGCCGCTCTGGACCGTCGAGGAGATGACGGCGGACCCGGTTCCCGCGCCAGCGCCTGAGGGCAGGACCGCCGCAAAATCCGCCGAATCGCGGGTCGCCGTCCGAATCGGGGCCAAGCTTCGGCTCGCCAAGCCGACCTATATGGTGGAAAGCCGGGACGGCGCCATCACCTTCATCCGCCCCGTCGCCGAGGCCGGTCTGGAAAAGACGCTCACCGCCACGGCGCTCGCCACGCTTGGCCCCAACGGCTGGAATGCCCGCATCGAGCTGCGCAACCCGGAGGTGCTGGAAGGCATCGGCCAGCCGCTGGAAGAGCTTCCCGGCCGCCCGGTGCTGGCCGGCTCCGCCGAGGCCAACCGCTTGCGCGAGCAGATCGCCCGCGACGCCGAGGCCCGCGGCGCCGAGGAGGACGCCCGCCGCCGCCGCGAGGAGGATCTGCTCGCCCGGCAGGTCGCCGCCACCAAGGCGGAGGAGGAGCGCGCCGCCGCCGAACGGCGGCAGGAGGAGGCCCGTGCGGCGCGGATCGCCGACCTGCGCACCCGGATTCAGGGCGCGGACCGCCCGTCGCGGATCGCCGCCTACGAGGCGGCGCTGGGCGGCAACGATCCGTCGCTGCGCCAGATCGCCATGGAGGCGGCGCTGCAGAGCCGCGACGCGGTGCTGGGCAATCTGGCGCTGAAGGACTGGATCGCCCGCCGCAAGGCGGTGCCGGTGCAGCTCTACGCGACGAAGGAGGACCCGCATTCCGAAACGGTGCTGAACAACCTGGGTCCGCTGACGCTGGAGATCGATTCCGTCAACCCCGTCAACGGCGCGCTCGCGGGACGTTTGGGCGCCCCCGGCTACAGCATCGCCAAGCCCTCCGCCGCCATGGGCACGCTGGCGCAGACCACCCTGACGGTGAACGCCTACGGCTGCGTCCTGTCGCTGCGCCTGACCGAGCAGCAGACCCTGGACGGGCTGTTCCGCTGCCAGACCCTGCCTGCGCTGATCGCCCGCGTCGTCGTGGACTGAGGCGGCGGATGCGCCGGGTCGCCCTTCCCCTTCTCGGACTTCTGGCGCTGTTCGGCGGCCCCTCGGCGCGGGCGGACGAGGCCGAACCGACCTTCACGCCGCGCCCGCCGCCGACCGCCGTTCTGCCCCGGCTGACGCCGCTGGGAGCGGCGGGGAAGGCGCCGCCGCAGGCTCTGGCGCCGCTGCTTCCCTTGCCGGTGCTGACGGCACCCGCGTCGGCGTCGGCAGCGGAACCGCTCGCCGCTGCTGCTCCCAGGGTGGAGCCCCCGGCGCAGGCCGCCACCTGTCTCTTATACACATCTCCGAGCCCACGAGACTATAACAGCTATCGCG
>NZ_JAUQTX010000360.1:0-4945 GCF_059803775.1 Azospirillum sp. UFLA03-27
CCGCCGCCGTCCCCGCCCCGGCGCGCTCCTACGCGGCGCTCGGTCGCGCGGCGGGCGCGAAGCACCTCGCCGTCACCGCCTGACCCGCCGCAGAGGAGATCCGTCATGTCCCTGCGCGTCGCCGGCAGCATCGCCACCTCCGCGCTGCGCACCAACGAGGTGGGCATGGCGGTCGCCTCGGCCAACGTCGCCAACGCCGGCACGGAAGGCTACACCCGCAAGACCGCCAAGCCGACGACGAGCGACACCGCCGTCGGCTTTACCGGGGTGGAGGTCGCCGGCATCGGCAGCACGGTGGACCGCTACCTGTTGACGTCGCTGGTGTCGGCGCAGTCGGGCCTGGGCCTCAGCCGGACGGTCAGCGACTATCTGGACCGCTTCCAGGAGCGGCTGGGCGCCACCACATCCGCGTCGTCGCTGGGCTCGGTCATCGACACGCTGGGCGAGACCCTGGCCACGCTGGCGACCTCCCCGGAGAGCGGCAGCGCCAAGGCGGCGGCGGTGGACGACCTGACCGCGGTGGCGGAAACGCTGCGCTCCACCGCCAAGGCGGTGCGGGACCTCCGTGGCGAGGCCGACCACGCCATCGCCGACACGGTGACCCGCATCAACGGCACGCTCGACACGCTGAAGGACCTCAACGACCGCATCCAGACCGGCAAGGCGCTCGGCCAGGACACCGGCGACCTGGAGGACCAGCGCAACACCGCGCTCAAGAGCCTCGCCGGGGACATCGACATCCGCTACCAGACCGACGCCAACGGCATGGTCCGGGTCTCCACATCCTCTGGCACGTCGCTGCTGGACTCCGCGGTGCACCGGCTGTCCTACACGCCCGCCACCACGGTCGGCGCCAGGACGAGCTTCAACCCGATCACCATCGACGGGAAGGACGTCACCGGCTCCGTCTCCTCGGGCACCCTGGGCGGGCTGATCCAGGTCCGCGACAAGGATCTGCCTGCGCAGCAGGCCCGGCTGGACGAGCTGGCCCTGACGCTGAAGGACACGCTGAACGTCCTCCACAACCAGGGCACCGCCGTCCCGCCGCCCAACGCCCTGACCGGCAGCGCCGGCGTGACGGGCGGCGACGCGCTGAACGGCAACGGCACGCTGCGCGTCGCCGTCACGGCGGCGGACGGCACGGCGGTGGAGGTGCTGGACCTCGACCTCTCCGCCTACGCCACCGTGCAGGACGCGGTGGACGCCATCGACGCTATGGACTCGCTCTCGGCCCAACTCGACGCCCAGGGGCGGCTGGTCATCCAGGCCGACAACGCCGCGAACGGCGTGGCCCTGGGCGGCGACGGCACGGCGGGGGCGGACGGCCAGGGCTTCTCCGCCCGCTTCGGGCTGAACGACCTGCTGACCGGCACCGGCGCCGCCGACCTCAGGGTGAGCGACGCGATCGCTCGGGACAGCGGGCGTCTGGCGACCGGCGCGCTCTCCACCTCCGCCACGCTGGCCGCCGGCGGATCGGCGCTGTCCGCGGGGGAGGGCTCGGTGGCGCAGGCGCTGAGGACGGCCTTCTCCGGGGCGCAGTCCTTCGACACGGCGGGCGGCCTGTCCGGGCGGACGGGCACCTTCTCCCAGTATGCGGGCGCCATCATCCAGGGGGCGGCCACCGCCGCCTCCCGCGCCGCCACCGCCTACGAGGACCAAGAGTCCTACGCCGGCGGGCTGGAGTCGACGATGGCCTCGCAGAGCGGCGTGAACGTCAACGAGGAAACCGCCGCGATCAGCAACCTGCAATCCGCCTATCAGGCCGCCGCCGCGGTCATGAAGGCGGTGCAGGAGATGTTCGACACGGCGCTGAATTTGGTTCGCTAGGAGAGCCGGCATGGAACGGATCGCGACCTTCAACCACCAGAACCAGCTCGTCCGCTACATGCTGGCGGCGGAGTCACGGGTGGCCACCGCCCAGGTGCAGGCAGCGACCGGCGAGGCGTCGGTCGATTACAAGGGCATCGCCGGCGACAGCGGGCGCCTCGTCAACTTGGAGAGCCACTACCGCCGCTCCGAGCGCTACGTCGACGAGGGGGAGGTGGTCAACGGGCGCATCCAGACCATGCACGACGCCGTCGGCGGGATGATCGACCTCGCCAACCGGGTGCGCAGCCTCGTCGCCAGCATTCAGGGGGCCGGGAGCGGCGCCGCGGACGGCATCAAAAGCGAGGCGCAGGGCCTGATGACGGAGTTCGCCGGGCTGCTGAACACCCAGCAGGAAGGCCGCTACCTGTTCGCCGGGGGCCGCACCGACCGCGCGCCGGTGTCGCTGGACGGTCTGCCGGCGGCGACCAGCCCCTCCACCGCCGACACGACCTATTACAAGGGCGACGGCAGCGTCTCCTACTTCCAGGCCGCCGACGACCTCATCGTCCAGTACGGCGTCACCGCCGACGACCCGGCCATCGAGAAGGCGCTGCGCTCCATCAGCCTGATCGCCAACATGGCGACCGACCCGGTGGACAGCGCCCTGGTGGACGAGGCGTCCGACCTCGCCGACGCGGCGGCGGACGGGCTGACCGTGGCGCAGACCAAGCTCGGCTCCGCCTCCGCCACGCTGGAGCGGACCATCGACCGCCACCTGGAGGAGCAGCTCGTCCTCCAGACCCACGTCGAGGACATCCGCAACATCGACCTCGCCGAGGCGACGACGCGGCTGTCGCAGCTCCAGGCCAACCTGGAATCGACGATGAGCCTGATGAAGATCCTCCAGCAGACCAACCTGACCGATTTCCTCTGAGCCAAAGATTCCGCGCCAGCTTTCGCCGCGCCGGACGTGAGACGCAATGAGGGCTGATGCACAGGCGGCCCCACCATCCGATCAGGCTCCGACCAGGAGGCACATCATGCCCGTCATCTCTACCAACACGGCGGCGAACTCCGCGCTGCGCTACCTGAACATCAACTCCGAGAACCAGTCGAGTTCGGTCTCCAAGATCGCCAGCGGCTCGCGCATCACCAAGGCGTCGGACGACGCGGCGGGACTGGCCGTCGGCACCTCGCTGACCTCCGACATCACGGTGCTGAAGCAGGCGGCGACCAACGCCTCGCACGGCTCCTCGATCCTCCAGGCGGCGGACGGCGGCATGTCCCGCGTCTCCGACATCGTGCAGCGCATGCGCTCGCTGGCCACCCAGTCGCTGTCCGGCGCCGTCACCGACACCGAGCGCGGCTATCTGGACGCCGAGTTCCAGCAGCTCATCGAGGAGATCGACGGCATCGCGTCGGGCACCCGCTTCAACGACGACCCGCTGCTGGACGGCAACGGCGCCTGGGCCAGCGGCGTGGATTTCCGCGTCGGCACGGAAAGCACCGACAAGATCACCGTCACCATCGCCAACGTGAACACGACCGGCCTGTCCATCGGCACGCTGGACGTCGGCACCTCCGCCACGGCGAGCGCCGCGCTGACCGCGCTGGACACGGCGGTGGAAACGCTGTCGAGCGCGCGGGCCGACGTGGGCGCCCTGATCTCCCGCTTCGAGTTCCGCGGCCAGGTGCTGGACACCTCCATCGAGAACACCGAGGCGGCGCAGTCGGCGATCATGGACGTGGACGTCGCCGCGGAGCAGGCGGAGCTGGCCTCGACCAAGGTGCTGGCCCAGGCGGCCATCGCCGTGCTGTCCCAGGCCAACGAGATGCCGCAGAACCTGCTGTCGCTGCTGCGGTAAGGCTGTTTACCCACTCCTTCCCTCTCCCCGGAGGGGAGAGGGCTTCCCGTCCCCGGAGACCCGCATGACGACGGTGTCCTCAACCTCATCCTCGACCGCCGCATCGACCGGCAGTTCGTCGCTGATCGCCAGCGGGTCGGGCACGGGCATCGACTATTCGGCGTTGATCGAGGCATCGGTGCAGAAGCGCCTGTCCCGCGCCGACCGCATCGACACGACCATCACTGCCAACGAGGCCAGGATCGCCGCCTACGAGGACATGCAGTCGCTGCTTCTGGCGGTGAACACGTCGCTGGACGGGCTGCGCAACCGCAGCGTCTCGACCGGCGCCGGCAGCAACCTGTTCGAGGAACGCACCGCCTATCTGTCGGGCGGCGGCTCCACCGCGGCGGGCGACGTGCTGTCGGTGACCGCGGCGGACGGGGCGGAGACCGGCACCTATTCCATCGTCGTGGAGCAGCTCGCCACCCGCCACAAGATCGGTGCGGCGACCACCGCCAGCCAGGGCGCCGCGCTCGGCCAGTCCGGCACCCTCACGCTGGGCGTCGCGGGCGGCACCGCCGTGTCCATCGACGTGGAGGCCGGGGATTCCCTGACCGACATCCGCGACGCCATCAACGCGCGGAAATCCACCAGCGGTGTGACCGCCAGCATCGTGAAGGTCACGGACAGCCAGTACCAGCTGATCCTCACCGCCAACGACACCGGCAAGGCGATCACACTCGATGACGGCGGCAGCGGCGTTCTGACCGACCTCGGCCTGACCGACGCGGACGGCGGCTACGCCAACGAGCTGGTGGCCGCGCAGAGCGCCGTCATTACCGTGGACGGGGTGCGGGTGGAGCGCAGCAGCAACACCATCGCCGACGCCGTCGACGGGCTGACCTTCGACCTCTACGCCGCGCTGCCCGGCCAGACGATCGGAGTGGAGATCGGCACCGACCTGTCGTCGATCAAGGGCGCGATCACCGGCTTCGTGGACGCCTACAACGCCTTCCGCGCCTTCGCCCAGAGCCATCAGACCGTCGGCAGCAGCGGCACCGCCGACAGCGACGCCACCCTGTTCGCGGACAGCCTGCTGCGGCAGGTCACCAAGACGGTCTACGACGCCCTGGACGCAAAGGTGACGACGGACGACGGCGACACCCTGTCGCTGGCCGGCCTGGGCATCACCTTCGCCAGCGACAACACGCTGAAAGTGGACGAGACGGCGCTGAACGCCGCCCTGACCGGCGACATCGACGGGGTGCGCACGCTGCTCGGGCTGGAGA
>NZ_JAUQTX010000361.1:0-4903 GCF_059803775.1 Azospirillum sp. UFLA03-27
GCGTATAATCGTCGGCAGCGTCAGATGTGTATAAGAGACAGCCCTAACCCTCCCCCGCCTTTGGCGAGGGAGGGAACTTTCTCCCTCTCCCGCCAAAGCGGGGGAGGGCCGGGGAGGGGGCAAGCGCCTCCCCCTCAATCCGCCTGCTGCATGACGATGGCGTCGGACGCCCGGCCGCGGAAGTGGATGTTGCCGTCGCCGTCCAGGAACGCCCAGTCGCCGGTCAGGTAATAGCGGCGGCCGTGGCGGAAGCGGGCGGCGGTGCGTCCCGGATCGTTGGCGTAGGCGTCGAACCAGAAGAGCGGCGAGGACTCCACGTCGATGGCGATCTCCCCCGCTCCGCCGACCGGCGCCTCGCGGCCCTGTGGGTCGAGGATGACCACGCGGAAGCCCGGCAGGGGCCGCCCCAGCGAGGAATCGGCGGTGCGGTCGGCGTGGCCGGGGTCGTAGCGGTTCATCATGAAGATGCCGGTCTCGCGCTGCCCGTACTGGTCGAGCAGAGGGACGCTGACCACCCGGTTGGCCCAGCCGATCAACTCTGGCGGCAGTGGTTCGCCGACCACCGACAGGATGCGCAGCGCCAGCTTGTGCGGGCCGCCCTCCGGGTCGGCGCTGTGCCAGGCGCGGATCTGGGACGGCGCGCAGGTCAGGTTGGTGACGCCGAACTTCGTCAGCATGCGGTAGCCCTGCCGCACGTCGTAGGGGCCGTCGCAGAAGATCGTCGTGCGCCCGAGCAGCAGCGGCCCGACCAGCCCGTAATAGGCGCCGTAGGCCCAGCCGGGGTCGGCCATGTTCCAGTAAATGTCGTCGTCACGCAGATCGAGGCCGATTCGCATGTACTGTTCGATCCCGGCCAGCGCCATGACCGGCAGCGAGACGCCGAGCGGCTTCGGCTCCGCCTCGGAGGTGTAGATCAGCGCGAAGGCGTCGCGATCGGCGTAGCGGGCGATGTCGGGCAAGGGGGCCGATTCATGAAGCGCCGACCAGAAGGGCACCGCGTCGGCGCCGGGACCAAAGGCCTCGTCCCCCTCCACCATCACCACGGGGCGGCTGTTGTCGCGCGGGATCTTGCGGCGCAGGAAACCGGTGGTGACGATCGCCCGCGCCTCGCTGTCGGCCAGACGGTAGGCGACCGCGGCGGCGGAGTAGGTGGTGAACAGCGGCATGTAGACCCCGCCGAGCCGCCAGATCGCCAGCGCGGCGATCAGCAGTTCCGCCCCCTTGGGCAGCAGCACCGCCACCCGGTCGCCGCGCCCGACGCCGAGGCCGCGCAGAACGGTGGCGAATCGCGCCGAATCGCGGGCTAGCCGGGCGAAGCTCAGCTCCGTCGTCTGGCCGGCGACGCTCTCGTGCAGCAGGGCGGCGCGGGCGCCGTCGGCGCGGGCGTGGCGGTCGCACAGCAGATCGGCGAGCGGAATCGCCTCGCCCTGGTAATCCGGGCGGAGGAAGGCGGTGGGCTGAACGGTGGCCGGACCGGGCGCCGGGGTGTCGTTTTCGCCTTCGGGGCGGTGGCGTGCGGCGGCGATGCGGCCCAACGAATCCAATTCCGGCCCCAGATGGTAGCGGCGGCTGCGCGGGTCCTGGTCGATGAAACGTTCCCGCGCCAGCGCGGTCAGCAGGCGGTGCGCCGTTGCCTTCGACAGGGCGGTGTCCCCCATCAGGTCGGCCAGACGCGCGCCCTCCGTCCCGTGGGACGCGACGGCGCGCAGCAGGGCCAGCGCACGCTCCAGGCTTTGCGTGCCGCCGGACGCTCCGGCGGGGGCGGTTTCGGTGTCGGAATCGGGCCGGGTCATGATGGGGTCCATATTATGGACCTTTGGCTCGCATGTCGCTCCAAAAAACATGCATACACGGAATGTCCGTGTTGAAAACGGTGCGCATCACAGGTTATAGTTCGGTCGTTGCACAAAGGACGGTCCACAATATGGACCAGTTCGCCACTCAAACAGTTCGGCGAACGATAAAAAGGCAGTTCCACAGCAACGGAGGAGGAAATGTCAGGCGCGCCCGTCGCATCGCCACGCGGTTACGCCCATCCGGCCGGCGCCACCCGCGCGGCCTCCCCATCGGACACCATCTTCGAAGCCCGGGGCGTGTCCTTGCGCTTTGGCGGCGTGCAGGCGCTGACCGACGTCGGTTTCAGCATCCGCAAGGGGGAGCTGTTCTCCATCATCGGCCCGAACGGTGCGGGCAAGACCTCCATGGTCAACTGCATCTCCGGCCGCTACCGGCCCACCGACGGAAAGGTCTATTTCAAGGGCCAGGACATCACGGGCATGACGCCCAACCACCGCGCCTCGCTCGGCATCGGGCGCACCTTCCAGAATCTGGCGCTGTTCGGCCACATGACGGTGCTCGACAACATCATGGTCGGGCGGCACCACCTGCTGAAGAACAACTTCTTCACCGGCTCCCTCTACTGGCTGACCGGCGCCCGCAAGGAGGAGTTGGCCCACCGCCGCGAGGTCGAGGAGATCATCGACTTCCTGGAAATCCAGCATGTCCGCAAGGCCACCGCCGGCACGCTCTCCTATGGCCTGCGCAAGCGGGTCGAGCTGGCCCGCGCCATCGCGCTGAAACCCGACCTGATCCTCCTGGACGAGCCCATGGCGGGCATGAACCTGGAGGAGAAGGAGGACATGGCCCGCTACATCGTCGATCTGAACGAGGAGTTCGGCATGACGGTGGTGATGATCGAGCACGACATGGGCGTCGTGATGGACATCTCCCACCGCGTGATCGTCCTGGAGTTCGGCAAGAAGATCGCCGAGGGCACGCCCGAGGAGGTTCTGGCCGACCCGCGCGTCAAACGCGCCTATCTCGGCGAGGACGACGAGGAGGACGAGGCCGTGGCCCCGCCGCCCAAGCAGGAGGTCGCGTGATGTCTCTTCCGGATATCAAGACTCACGACACACTGCCGAAGCTGCTGACCCTGCACGCCCGCGAGCATGGCGGCGACGTCGCCATGCGCGAGAAGGACTTCGGCATCTGGCGCGAGTTCACCTGGGCGGACATGCACGCCCGCGTGCGCGCCTTCACGCTCGGCCTCATCAAGCTGGGGGTGGAGCGCGGCCATGTGGTGGCCCTGCTCGGCGACAACCGGCCCGACTGGGTGATGGGGGAAATCTCCGCCCACGCCATGGGCGCCATGAGCCTGGGCATCTACCGCGACGCCATGGACGAGGAGGTCGCCTACCTCATCACCTACGCCGACGTGCACATCATCTTCGCGGAGGACGAGGAGCAGGTCGACAAGCTGCTGAACCTCGGCGAGCGCCTGCCGACGCTGAAGCACATCATCTATTCCGATCCCCGCGGCATGCGCAAATACAGCGACCCACGCCTGATGGAGGCGTCGGAGCTGGTCAAGCTGGGCAACGCGCTGCACGCCGAGAAGCCAAACCTCTATGAGGAGCTGGTCGGCGCGACGCGCGGCGACGATGTGGCGGTGCTCTGCACCACGTCGGGCACCACCTCGAACCCGAAGCTGGCGATGCTGCCGGCCGGGCGGCTGATCCGCCATGTCGCCAGCTACCTGTCGGTGGACCCCAAAGGGCCGACCGACGAGTATGTGTCGGTGCTGCCGCTGTCCTGGATCATGGAGCAGATCTACGCTGTCGGCATGGGCATGGTGTCGCGGATGCGCGTGAACTTCGTCGAGGAAGCCGAGACGATGATGAACGACTTCCGCGAGATCGGGCCGAGCTTCGTGCTGTTCGCCCCCCGCCTGTGGGAACAGATCGCCGCCGACGTGCGCGCCCGCATGATGGACGCCTCGCCCTTCAAGCAGAAGATGTACGATTACGGCATGAAGCTGGGGCTGGAGGCGCTCGCCAACGGCACGCGGTCCGCCGTCGCCGACCGCATTCTCTTCGCAGCGCTGCGAGACCGCCTGGGCTTCACCAACCTGAAGTCGGCGGCGACCGGCGGCGCGGCCCTCGGCCCCGACACCTTCAAGTTCTTCCAGGCGCTGGGCGTGCCGCTGCGCCAGATCTACGGCCAGACCGAGACGATGGGCGCTTACACGGTGCACCGCTCGAACGATGTGGACTTCGACACGGTGGGCGTGCCCTTCGACGACGGCGTCAAGGTCAAGGTGATCGAGCCCGACCAGAACGGCATCGGCGAGATCGTCGTCAGCCACCCCAACATGTTCGCCGGCTACTACCGCAACGAGGCCTCGACCACGGCGGACCTGCGCGACGGCTGGATGCACACGGGCGACGCCGGCTTCTTCGACAAGAAGGGCCATCTGGTCATCATCGACCGCATCAAGGACATCGCCACCACCAGCAACAACGACCGCTTCAGCCCGCAATACATCGAGAACAAGCTGAAGTTCAGCCCCTATGTGGCCGAGGCGGTGATCCTGGGCAACAAGCGGCCCTACCTGTCGGCGATCATCTGCATCCGGTTCCCCATCGTGTCGAAGTGGGCGGAGAAGAACCGCATCGCCTTCACCACCTATTCCGATCTGGCGTCCAAGCTGGAGGTCTACGAACTGCTGCGCCAGGAGGTGGAGCGGGTGAACGCGACGCTGCCGGAGTTCCAGCGCATCACCAAGTTCCTGCTGCTCTACAAGGAACTGGACGCCGACGACGGCGAGCTGACCCGCACCCGCAAGGTGCGGCGCGGCGTGATCGCCGAGAAGTACGGCGAGATCATCGACTCGATCTACGCGGGCCAGCCGGCCATCGACGTGGACACCACCATCACCTTCCAGGACGGCACCAAGCAGCGCATCCGCACCGTGCTGAAGGTGGTCGACCTGCTGCCCACGCCGGCCAAGAAGCCGGCGCAGGCCGCGGCGTGAGGGGGTAAGAATGAAGAAGCCCACTTTTCTCCCTCTCCCCCCCGGGGAGAGGGTCGGGGTGAGGGGGTTCAGCTGTCTCTTATACACATC
>NZ_JAUQTX010000362.1:0-4873 GCF_059803775.1 Azospirillum sp. UFLA03-27
GTATAATCGTCGGCAGCGTCAGATGTGTATAAGAGACAGCCCCGACCCTCTCCCCAGAGGGGAGAGGGGGATCGCTCCGGAGACGAAAGGAGGAGAGAGGGAACCCCGTCAGTTCTTGACGATCGTCAGCCCGATCTTGTCGCCGGTCTTCACATACTCAAAGACCGCGACATCCTCCGGCGCGATGGCATGGTGCTTGGTGGCGGAGAAGGAATAGGTCGCGTTCACGCCGCGCAGGCCCTGGATGCCCTCGATGGCCGTCGCGATGGCCTTGGGATCGGTGGAGTTGGCGCGCTTGATGCCCTCGAACAGCACGTCGGCGGCGTCGTAGGCGTTGCTGACCGACAGCGACATGAAGATCTGCGGGCGCTGCGGGTCGTTGCCCCACCAGCGGTCGGTGCCGTACTTGGCCTTGTAGGCGTCGGCGAAGCCCTGCGCCGCCGGGTTCAGAGTCTCCTCGCCGAAGACGTAGACCATCGAGCCGCGCGTGCCGGTCACGAGATCGCCGGCAGCCTCCTGGTAGGGGATCGACAGGGCGCCGTTGGAGGCGACCAGCGGCACGTTAAAGTTCAGCCGCGCCATGGTGCGGCGGATCACCGCCAGATCGGCGCCCAGCCCGACGCAGACCACCACGTCGGCGCCGGCCCGCTGGAGACGGGCGATCTGTGCCGTCACGTCCTGGGCACGCTGGTTGTAGGTTTCCGTCGCCACGACGGCACCGCCCGCCGCCTTCAGCTCCTTGGCGATCATGTCGGCGCCGGACACGCCGTAGGCCGTGCTCTCGTGCACCAGCCCCGGCTTCTTGAACTGGCTGGCGACGTAGCGGCCGAGCACCGTCGATTCGACGTCGTTCTGCAGAGCGAAGGAAAAGACGTTCGGGCGAGGCTTGCCGCCGTCCGGGTAGGTGACGGTCGGGGTCTGCGCCACCGGGTTCATGTAGGGGCGCCCGTCGGCGGCGGCCATCTCGATCACCGCCAGCGTCGGGCCGCTGCCCGCCGGGCCGATGATGGCGACCAGCTCCTTGTTGTCGAGCAGCCGGCGCATGTTCTGCACCGCGCGGTCGGGCACGAGTTGGTCGTCGAGCAGCATCGCCAACTCGACCTTCTTGCCGTTGATGCCGCCCTTGGCGTTCCACTTCTCGATGGCGAGTTCGACGCCGCGCCGTCCACCCTCGCCATACTCGTTGTAAGGGCCGGTGAGAGCCGAGGTCATGCCGATCTTGATGGTGTCCTGCGCGGCGGCGGGTCCGGCGGACAGGGCGAGCGCCGAGGTCAGCGTGACGGCGGCCCCGAGCAAGCGGATGACGGAACGACGGTGCATGGCGCTTTTTCCTCCCTTATGCGGCGGAGCGTGGTGGCTCGCCTTTTTGAATGAACCATGAGTCATTTTTCATTGAGAATGTAACGCGCGCCAACTGTCCGCGCAACGGTGTATTTGAGGCTGTCCCCTCTCCCGCCTCGGGAGAGGGTGGCCGCGAAAGCGGACGGGTGAGGGTCGCACGAGGATCAAAGACCTTAATGTTGGCCGTACCCTCACCCTCCCGCGCTTTGCGCGAGCCCCTTCCCTCTCCCGAGACGGGAGAGGGTCACCACGCCGTCGCTCCACCCAGAAGGAGGCCGGGATGGGGGGCAAACAGACCGCTTGACTGAAACATGAATCATCATTCATTGTTTGGTCGACCAACGGAGCATCGACTCCGCACCGCGCCTTCCCACACACACCGGCGGGGCGCGGAAGAAACGCGAAGGGAGGCATCCATGCCGTCATCCGCCGCTCAGGCAGATCCGATTCCGGCCAACTCAATCCCAACCGACCGGCGGCTGGCGCTCCACCGCACCATGCAGACGATCCGGGCGACCGAAACCACCCTGTCCCGGCTGTTCGCCGACGGCGAGATCCCCGGCTTCATCCATCTCAGCGTCGGGCAGGAGGCGGTGGCCGCCGGGGTCGTCGGCGCGCTGGGGCCAAGGGACAGCTTCGCCACCACCCACCGCGGCCACGGCCATGTGCTGGCCCGCGGCGTGAAGCTGGACCTCTTCTTCAAGGAGATCATGGGGCGGGCCGGCGGCATCTGCGGCGGGCGCGGCGGCTCGATGCACGTCGCCGACCTGTCGCTCGGCGTGCTGGGGGCCAACGGCATCGTCGGGGCCGGGCTGCCGCTCGCCACGGGAAGCGCGCTCGCCCACCAGACGCGGCGCACCGGCGGGGTGGCGGTCGCCTTCTTCGGCGACGGCGCCATGGCCGAGGGCGCCCTGCACGAGTGCCTGAACATGGCGGCGTTGTGGAAGCTGCCGATGGTCTTCGTCTGCGAGAACAACGGCTGGTCGGAATTCTCGCCGACCTCCACCCAGTTCGCCGCGACCCTGGACAAGCTGGGTGCGGCCTTCGGCGTGCCGCACCGCCGGGTGGACGGCAACGACGTCGCCGCGGTGGCCGAGGCCGCCGCGGAGGTGGTGGAGGCCACCCGCAACGGCGGGGGTCCACGCATCCTGGAATGCCTGACCACGCGCTGGCACGGCCATTTCGAGGGCGATCCGCAGCGCTACCGCAACGCCGACGAAATCGCCGACCTGCCGCAGAACGACCCGCTCCGCCGCTCCGCCGAGGCGCTGCTCGCCGCCGGGGTCGAGGAATCGGCGCTCGCCGCCCTGGTCGACTCGGTGGATGCCGAGATCCGGGAGGCGCTGGAGGCCGCCCGCGCCGACGCCCTGCCCGACGTGGACGCCGCCTTCCGCGACGTCTACACGCCGACCACCCTCACCGCCGGGGCCTGACCTCCGATGCCGAAGCCTTTGCGCTATGTGAACGCCGTCGCCCAGGCCCTCAACGACGCGATGGCCGCCGACCCCGCCGTGATGCTGATGGGCGAGGACGTGGCCGCCGCCGGGGGGCCGTTCAAGGCGACCCGCGGCCTGCTCGACGCCCACGGGCCGGAGCGGGTGCGCGACACGCCGATCTCCGAAGCCTCCCTGGTCGGTGCCGCCGTGGGCGCCGCGCTGACCGGTATGAAGCCGGTGGTCGAGATCATGTTCATGGATTTCGTGACGCTGGCGATGGACGCCGTGGTCAACCAGGCCGCCAAGGCCCGCTTCATGTTCGGCGGGCAGTGCAGCGTGCCGATGGTGCTGCGCACGCCGCACGGCGGCGGGCTGAACGCCGGGCCGCAGCATTCGCAGTGCCTGGAGGCGTGGTTCGCCCACATCCCCGGCCTGCGCGTCGTCTGCCCGGCCACCGTCGCCGACGCCTACAGCCTGCTGCGCGCCGCCATCGAGGCGCCGGACCCCGTCGTCGTCGTCGAGAACAAGGCGCTCTACGCGCTCCAGGGCGACATCGACGTGAACGCCCCGCGCGAGGTCGGCAAGGCGCGAATCGACCGGGCGGGCCGCGACGCCACCATCGTCACCTACGGCGCCACCCTCTACGCCGCCCGCGCCGCCACCGACCGGCTGGCCGCCGAGGGCATCGAGGCGGAAATCGTCGACCTGCGCTGGATTCAGCCCTGGGACGAGGAGGCGGTCTTCACCTCCGTCGCCAAGACCCACCGGGTGGTCATCGCGCACGAGGCGGTGCAGGCCTTCGGCGTCGGGGCGGAGATCGCCGCGCGCATCGCCGCGGACGCCTTCGACGACCTCGACGCCCCGGTGCTGCGGGTCGGCGCGCCCTTCATGCCCATAGCATTCGCCAAGACCCTCGAAGCGGCCTATCTGCCCGACGCCGACCGGATCGTCGCGGCGGTCAAGAGCACGCTCGCCTGAACGCCCCACGGGAGGACACACCATGACGGAAGAAAGCCCCATCCTCACCAGCCGCGACGGCGCCGTGGGCCTGATCACCATCAACCGCCCGGCGACTCTCAACGCGCTCGACGTGCCGACCCTGCTGGAGCTGGAACGGGCTCTGGGCGAGCTGGAGGCCGACGACGGCGTCCATGTGATCGTCGTCACCGGGGCCGGCGAGCGCGCCTTCGTGGCCGGCGGCGACATCGCCGACCTCGACAGCCGCCAGGGCCTCGCCCACTATCTCGACTTTGCGGAGGTCGTGCACCGGGTGTTCCGCCGGTTCGAGACCTGCGACAAGCCGACCATCGCCGCCGTCAACGGCTGGGCGCTCGGCGGCGGGACCGAGCTGGTGCTGTCGCTCGACATCCGCATCGCCGCCGACAGCGCGAAGTTCGGCCTGCCGGAAATCAATCTCGGCCTGTTCCCTGGCGCTGGCGGCACCCAGCGCATCCTGCGCCAGATCCCGCCCTGCCGGGCGCGCGAGCTGGTCTTCACCGGCGACCAGTTCACCGCTGCGGAAGCGGTCGCCTGGGGGCTGGTCAACCGCGCCGTTCCCAAGGCCGAGCTGATGGCTGAGGCGATGGCCACCGCCCAGAAGATCGCCGCCAAGTCGCCGCTGATCCTGAAGCTGACCAAGCGCACGCTACGCCACGGCGCGGAAATGCCGCTCGGCGCCTCGCTGGCCTACGAGCAGGCGATGATCGGGCTGGTGCTGGACAGCCAAGACGCGCACGAGGGCTGCCGCGCCTTCCTGGAGAAGCGCAAGGCCGCCTTCACGGGGCAATGACCATGGTCCGCGAACTGGTGATGCCCAAGCTGGGGCTGACGATGACCGAGGGGGTGCTCGCCGAATGGCGGGTGTCTCCCGGCCAGCCCTTCCGCAGCGGCGACGTGCTGCTCGTCGTCGAAACCGACAAGATCGCCTCGGAGGTCGAGGCCGACAGCGACGGCGTGCTGATCGAGACGACCATCCCGGCCGGCGAGACGGTGGCCGTCGGCACCCCGATCGCCCGCTGGTCCGCAAATGGCGCGGGCGCCGCCCCCGCTCCGGAACCTGTCTCTTATACACATCTCCGAGCCCACGAGACTATAAC